>NZ_JANHZS010000014.1:0-16696 GCF_041414765.1 Pseudoalteromonas sp. DY56-GL79
CTGCTGTAGTATTCAATGAATTACGTAAAGCAGCTTAATTTAGCGAGTGGTGCACTTCGGAGTTGAATTCGCGCATACTTTTAATGGAGCATAAGGAAGATGCTTTGTATTTAAAGCCGTTGAAGAAAACAGCGAGAAGGAATTTTGATTTTGAGAGGATGGGGTGGGGAGAAGAGCCTTTGTTTTTTGAAAATGCTTTTAAGGATGAGTATCAAAATTTAGGCCGTTGTTGCGCATTATCTGATGTATTATTTTATGCGACTATCCCGATTTTAAACGATAGTATAAGAAATAAACTAAAATTCTATAACTTTAGTAATGTTCAGTTATACCCTACGGTTTTTATTGATGACAATAATACCTACCATGAAAATCTTTGGTGTATGAATTTTTGGGAAGAGTTGGACTGCTTGGATAGAGAAAAGTCCAAATTTTCAAAGCGAGCGATGGAAAAACTAAAATTAGATCCTCTAGCTGACGGTTTGTCGACTTACAAGTACAGCCTTGATAGTGATGTATTAGATAAAATTCCAGAAGAAGAGCGGCTGATTTTTAAAATGGAGCCCGATGATATGGGTTATGTCTTTGTCCAT
This sequence comes from Pseudoalteromonas sp. DY56-GL79, assembly GCF_041414765.1. Taxonomy (NCBI): domain Bacteria; kingdom Pseudomonadati; phylum Pseudomonadota; class Gammaproteobacteria; order Alteromonadales; family Pseudoalteromonadaceae; genus Pseudoalteromonas; species Pseudoalteromonas sp. DY56-GL79. The sequence continues at coordinate 594 of NZ_JANHZS010000014.1, forward strand.
CAAAAAATTGCAGATATCTTTTTTGAGGAGAAGGCGACAGGCGTTAACTTAGTCAAAGTATCCGACTTTGAAGAAGGGATGCAGTTTTAGTTTGCCAACTAGTTAGGAGACTACTTTACATAAAGGTTGGAAGTGCAATGACAAGAGATTTTAACGACCAATATTACATCATTTTAAAAAAGTATAGCGAAGTAACATTGCATCTTACTGCTTTGCAAAAGTCGGCGGATAGAGACTTTGAATTTGAGCGATTAATTTGGGGACAAGAACCGCTTTTCTTTGAAAATAGCTACAAACAAGAAGATATCAAAAGAAATATCAAAAGGCCTATCCCAACCGTTATGCTAAACATGGTGACTCCTATAATTAGTAGCCAAATTAGAGAGCGGCTAAAATTTTTTAATTTTGTCGGGATGCAGCTATATCCAGCTGTTTACATTGACGATGGTGGTAACTATCACGAAGATTATTGGTGCATGAACTTTTGGCAAGAACTGGATTGTTGGGATAGAGAAAAGTCTAAAACAGAGAAAGCGACGAAAGAAGAATTGGCAGATCCATACTTTATGTCGAGAATCGACGTTTATAAATACCACTTAGATAGTGAAGTCTTGGATAAAATCCCAGAAGAAGAACGTTTGATATTTAAACAAGCCGGTGGTCTGAAGTATGTCTTTGTCCATCAAAAAATTGCGGATATCTTTTTTGAGGAGAAGGCGACAGGCGTTAACTTAGTCAAAGTGTCCGATTTTGAAGAAGGGGTGCAGTTTTAGCTCTATATCTGTGTAAAACAAAAAATAAAACCCGCGGGAGCGGGCTTTATTTTTTAAAAGCTATGCCTATTTTGATTCGCTTTCTAATTCCTCATCTGGCGTATCAGGGCGCTGCCGTTCGACAAAAATAGTGGCCAGTAGGGTGGTGATCACACAGGATAGTAAAATCGACTTTAGGATTTCGTAGTTTTTATATACCCAGCTCCAACTCCAAAAGGGCTTAGATGCCTCTTCGGACACACCAAAAAAGAGATCCATATAGCGAATCAAGTTTTCACCAAAAGCGGCTAAATCGACCAATACAAATGCAAAGAAAATACCGTATAGAATTGGGTCAGCATAAGTCATATAAATGGATCGCCAATTGTCAGGATTAGTAAAGCGCATATACCTTAAGGAAAGTCGAACTCGGTACTTCAGAATCACTAGTGCAATAAAATCACATATCAGGTGTAAGCTATATATGAATGCATTTGTCTGATAGCCAGGTAGTCCTGCTTTGTTAAGATTCATAAAGTAATTAAAAAAACCATATTCAATAAAGCTCAACACCAATAGTATCAGTACAATATGCTTAATATTTTCTTGGCCTCTTAAGAAGAAGCTAGTCATAGCTATGCTACCCATAAATAACAAATGCAGGGAATTTATAGACTGATAGTGCAAACCGATAAAAATAAGGGCTAGGACTACACAAAATAGCAACACAAACCAAGAACGCTTCATTTATTCCTCTCTATTTTGTTGTGTTTTCATAACTTAGCCACCTTCCTTTACTCTTGGATCCTCAGCCTGACCACCAGTACTTCCTCCAACCACTTTATTGAATGAACTAGCCTCTAGAGGTGACTTTTTATCTAATTGAACTGTTGCGCCTTTTACTCTCGGATCGCCGCCTTTATCTGCATGGCTTCCACCAATCACCTGATTAACTGAATCAGCACTAAGTGATGATTTTTTATTTGGTGTTATGGAGTCGTTTTGTACTCTAGGGTCATCAGCTTGTCCTCCTGTTGTGCCACCAATCACCTGATTAACTGAATCAGCACTAAGTGATGATTGTTTACTTGGCGCTGCTGAGTCACTTTCGACTTTTGGATCTTTTACTTTTGGCCCAAGCGATCCACCAGATACCCTGTTAGCTTGTTTTTGGGAAAGTGCTGTTAAAGTTACGAGTCGGTTAGCTATATTTTTTATAAAAAAGCGCATAATGACGTCCTTTCTAAGTTAAGTTTTGCGGTGTTTAATTTCCACTCCACTTTACTCCTTAACAATAAAGTTGAAAACATCGTGTTGCAAATGGACCTTATTCGTAACTTGATTGTTTGCCATTGTGGTGAGGGGCAATGAAAGTGCGCGTCTTTCATTAGCCGTTATCCCCGTTGCTTGATTTGTTATTTCGCGGTGTTGGCGACTTGCGCCATAATTTGGCGTCGTCAATTTTGTCTCTTAAGGCAAGGATTTGTTCTCTAAGTGGATTGAGGTTGATGCCGCAGGCGTCGCACCATACTTCAAAATATTCGTAGGGAAATTTGCTTACGCCTTTTTCATAGTTTTCGTAAGTGCCACGCTCCACGCCGACCAAATTAGCCATTTCTTGCGTGGTTTTGCCGGCGACTTTGCGCATGCGGCGCAGGTCGTCTCCTGTAAAGCGCTTATCAAATTTCCCCACCAACTCAATCCTTTTTGCCTGTCGCACTCGCGTCACAAACAGCATCAACCCCTATGTAGCCGGATGTATGCTATTTGTTTGTCTCTATTGTTCGCTTAACCAAGTTGCATTTTTGTATCTAAACCGTAAACGCGAGTCTATCGTAGAAAATTTCTTTTTCAAGAGTAGTTCGTCTAAAAATGAACATTTTGTTGCATTTAATTAATCTTCGCTCGATTTTTTAGGCGAAGCCTGAGATGAGTAACTCTTTAGTCAACTGAGGTGTTGCTATGATGGTGCTGGCGTTTTTAATTAATTTACAAATAAATTCAAAAAAATTTTCTTCGCGCAGATTTTTGCTCGAAGCTTTTGTTACTTTAGTGTGAAATAAAGTGACATGTTGGAGAGCAATATGGATTATCTACGCCAATATCATGACTTAACGATTTATTACGATGCCCTCAAGAAGGCGGCAAGGCAGGGTGACGATGTGCCAGACACCACAACTAAATGGCTAGCACTGGTGGAAACAACCTTGTTTGAACTGCAAGAGCTTGCCCATATGGAAAAGGCTTACATGCAGAAGTCAAAAACGATGAATAATCTGGTTGAGTTGGTGTATTCCAGTGCCCCAAGCATGGAATAACTAAAAGGGTAATTGCTTTTTGAGTTTTTGCGGTGAGGGGGAACGTTTTACTCTAATTTTACGTTCCCCCTTTTTTCTTTTTATGCCCGTTTATCGCCTTATGTGTAGGCGATAAACAGGTCGTACTATAGTTCGTAAGAAAAACTTAAACCATAAACGCGTGGCTCGCCGTATTGTACATAGGTGTTGTCTTGCCAGCCGTCTAATGGATTATTACCAAACCTAAAGCCACGTACTACAATGTCTTCGTCTGCAAGGTTTCTACCCCAAGCCGTTAATGACCAGTTGTCACCATAGTAACTAAGGCTTGCGTTGATCAGGTTATGATTGCGCGCTTGCTCGTTGTGACTGTCCGAGAGGTAATAGTTGTCTTTGCCTTCTACACCCAATTCAACCACTAGGTTATCCATTAACTCGTAATTGACGGCAAACGAGTATTGATAATTTGGCGCTTGTGCTTGGTCGCGACCATCAAGGTTTAGGCCACTGGCAGCCACAAAGTCTTCAATTTCGGTCTCTAAATAGCCTGCGCTATAGCTAAAACCAAGGCGGTCCGTGTATTGTAGGTTGCCTTCAACTTCTAGGCCGTAGTTACTGCCTTTACTGGCGTTGTCGATGTAGCCTGCAAATTGCTGGTTAGAAACTTGCCATTGTTTTAACTGGATATCATCGCGTTGCATATAAAACGCGGTAACCCGCACAAGGTGACGTTTGTCTTCAGACTCACCCTTTACGCCAAACTCAGCGTTCCAAACATACTCAGGGTCAAAGTAATGGTGTTCGGCCGGAATGTTTAAACCTTCATCTTTGGCTTTTGCTAGTGCTTCGCCGTTTACACCGCCGACTTTGTAACCGCGAGTAAGGCTGGTGTAGATCATCGTGCGCGGTACAACTTGATATTCAAGTGCGACTTTTCCGCCCCACATTACATCATCGGTTTCGATACTAAAGCCGTTACTATCTAAATAGTCAGCGTCATATTGCTCCGCGCGAAGACCACCGATTAGGCGAGTTTTGTCTGACAGGTGATGCACGTATTGACCAAAAATCGCCTTACTTTCTACGGTGTATGCTGACGTAAATGGGTTCTCAAGCCAAGTGTAATGACGGGTCAAATCAACATCGTTACGCTTTGCAAAAACACCTATCACCCAGTCATTTTGCTTATCTTTGATTAAAAATTCTATGTTGCCATTTTCATGGTTACGCTCGTAGGCATCGGTTGAGCTATATCCTTCAGGGTGTAATCCTGCTGCGCATAGCGCTGGTTGCGCTGCGTCGTTACATACCCAATCTTCGTCGTAGCTATATAAAGTATCAGCATCTAGCCCAGATACTTTAAATTCGACATTGAATAAGTCTGAGCGAGTATAAATTCCGCGTAGTGAAAACGCATCGGAGCTGAGGTTGTCTTGGCCCGGGTCATCAGCAACACTGTTACGTGAATTATCCAGGGTGAAACCGTCGTACCCGTTTTCAGTATCAATATGGTGATAAGCAAACTCTAGTGCGAAATTATCGCTCACTTGAGAGTTAAGCTTCACTCTTGCTACTTGCTCGTCTTGTTGCTGAGTAGGTTTGTTTAGGTAGAGGTTATCTACGTAACCGTCAGACTCTCGTTGATAAAGGCTGACGCGCACAGCGGTGTCGTCGCTTAATCCCGTACCCGCAGCAAGGCCTGCTTCGTAGCTACCATAATTACCTGCGCCCAACTTCATTTTTAATGATGGCGCTGTGGTGGCGGCTTGGGTATTTACTTCAACGATTCCTGCTAAAGCATCTGAACCGAATTTAGTGCCTTGAGGGCCGCGATACACCACCACTGACTCAGTATCAAAAAGCAGCGCACTTGCGCCTAATCCTGAGTAATTAATACCGTCAATTAATAAGCCAACGCTGGGATAAATAGGATCAACAAACTGTGAACGTAAGCCGATACCACGGATTTGCATAAAGCGACCACGAGACGCACCTGCCGTAAAGTTAACGTTAGCGGTGGCACCTAGTATCTCATCTAAATATTGCGCACCACGCTTAGCGATAGTGAGTTCGTCAACCACAGAAGCGCTTGCACTTAATGTCTGGATAGTTTCATTCTGAAAATCGCCGGTGACGACAATGGTTTCTAGGTTATCGTCGGCAAGTACCTGATGAGAGAAAAATGGCAGCAGTGCCAGGGTGATCGTAGAGAGTTTTAACTTCATGCTTAATCTTTGTCCCATTTTTAATTGGGCACAGTTTAACAAAAGCCAGACCAGTTGACAGTGAAATTGTGTTATATGTTAGCCCGCAAATGTTAAACAAATAGGCCAGATATGAGTTTTAAAGTTGATTTTAAAGTCCGAGACTATGAGTGTGACTTACAGGGAATAGTTAATAACAGCGTGTATTTTAATTATTTAGAGCACGCAAGACATGAGTTTTTATTGGCGAATAACGTTGATTTTGCAGCGCTTGCAGAGCAAAAAGTGAACTTAGTCGTTATTCGTAGCGAAATGAATTACAAAGACTCGTTACGTCCAGGCGATGAGTTTTATGTTGAAGTCGCACTTGAGCGTGAAAGCAGAGTAAAGTTTGCATTTAAGCAAAAAGTGATAAGAGCGCATGACAATAAACTCATGCTTGATGCTGTGGTCACTGGAACTTCGGTGAATGAGCGCGGTAGACCGTTTTTACCAGACGCTATTACACATTTATTTGAAGAGCAGCAATTTGTGAAATAGTTGGTGTTAAAACATTCAGGTAAGACAATTTTACAGAATTTTACTGCTATTTTTGTGTCTTGAAACGTTATAATAAACTCAGGGCATAAAATAGATGGTTTACCATGAAATTCATCAGCATAATCGGCGCAATAATGGCGCTTAGTGGATGTATATCGACAGGGAAGGTAGACACGGAAGCGCTTAAGTATTCCGCTTGGCAGTTACAGAGTATTAATGGCCAAAATATTACGCAATTACAATCAGACGCTGGACTTGGTGAAAAGCCTATTGATATTCGTTTTATCGATGCACTGCAAGTCAATGGTTTTGCGGGTTGTAATCGCTTTTTTGGCGAAGGCGAAATTGTCGAAGGGCAGTTAAAAGTTAAAAACTTAGGCATGACGCGTAAGTACTGCGGTGAAGAAATCGCTCAGGTTGAATCGCAGCTTATTAACCAATTACAAATTGGTGTCTTGCTTGAAGTAAATGCTAATAAGTTGACCTTAAAAGGAAAACCTCAGTTTAGTTTTATTAAACAATAAGCTGAAAATAAGAATTCCAGAGTCAGTGCTTGCGAGCTTTCGTGTTAGCAAGTAGACTGGCGCTAATTCGTTACTTGTCGGAGTGCCTTGAATTTTTGCAGCAAATTTGTTGCAGATAGTCGGGCTGAGATCGCATTTTGCGGGATCCGTGGACCTGATCAGGTTAATGCCTGCGTAGGGAACAAGACAGCAAACGCGCTGCGTTTGTCTGTAGCAATAGTGGTTTATTGCTATCCACCTTACCCGAGGACTATCCTCGTCTCTCTCCTTTTGGAGATCTGACAAGACACCTTTGTATGAAAATAAGAGGGACGTCATGTCAAACAATAGTAGCAAGCTAAGTCGTCGTGAAGCGCGAGCAGCCGCGGCAGAATTTATCCATAACCTTAAAGGCCAACCTTTTCCAAACTCACATAAAGTTTATGTGGAGGGTGAACAAGCAGGCGTACGCGTTGGTATGCGTGAAATCACGCTAAGTGATTCGTTTGTAGGTGGCACCGAAGAAAATCCGGTATTTGAATCAAACGATCCCATTCGTGTTTATGATACTTCAGGTCCATACACAGATCCTGAAGTACCGGTTGACGTTCGTGCTGGTCTTCCTAAATTTAGAGAGCAGTGGATAGTTGAGCGCGATGATACCGAAATGCTAGAGTCGGTGACGTCACAGTTTTCTCAGCAGCGTATGGCGGATGAAGGGCTTGATCATATTCGCTTTGAACACCTACCTAAAATCCGTCGTGCTAAGGCGGGTAAAAATGTCACGCAAATGCACTACGCCCGCCAAGGGATAGTGACGCCTGAAATGGAATATGTGGCGATCCGTGAGAATATGGGACGCGCTAAGTTGCGTGAAGAATTGCTCGCGCAGCAACACAAAGGCCAATCGTTTGGCGCCAGTATTCCTGAGTTTATTACGCCTGAATTTGTGCGTGATGAAATCGCCCGTGGTCGTGCTGTACTGCCAAACAATATCAATCACCCTGAGACTGAGCCGATGATCATCGGACGTAACTTCTTAGTCAAAGTTAATGCCAATATCGGTAACTCATCTGTGACCTCTTCTATCGAAGAAGAAGTAGAAAAGATGGTATGGTCGACCCGTTGGGGTGCAGATACCGTAATGGATCTGTCTACAGGGCGTTACATTCATGAAACCCGCGAGTGGGTGGTACGTAACTCTCCTGTGCCAATCGGTACTGTACCAATCTATCAGGCACTAGAAAAAGTGAATGGCGTTGCCGAAGATCTAACGTGGGAGATCTTCCGCGATACCTTGATTGAACAAGCTGAGCAAGGCGTGGATTACTTTACTATCCACGCGGGAGTACTACTGCGTTACGTGCCGATGACGGCAAAACGCGTGACAGGTATTGTGTCTCGCGGTGGTTCAATTATGGCGAAGTGGTGTTTAGCGCATCACAAAGAAAACTTCCTCTACACGCACTTTGAAGACATCTGTGAAATCTTAAAACAGTATGATGTTTGTTTCTCATTGGGCGATGGCTTACGTCCGGGTTCTATTGCCGATGCCAATGACGAAGCGCAATTTAGTGAACTGCGCACCCTTGGTGAGTTAACTAAGCTTGCGTGGAAACACGATGTTCAGGTCTTTATTGAAGGCCCTGGACACGTGCCGATGCATATGATCAAAGAGAATATGGAAGAGCAGCTAAAGCACTGTGATGAAGCACCGTTTTACACGCTTGGCCCACTCACAACCGATATCGCTCCGGGTTATGATCACTTCACTTCAGGGATTGGTGCGGCGCAAATTGCGTGGTATGGCTGTGCGATGCTGTGCTATGTGACACCAAAAGAACACTTAGGCTTACCGAATAAAGAAGATGTAAAAGAAGGCTTGATCACCTACAAGATCGCGGCGCATGCAGCGGATCTGGCGAAAGGCCATCCGGGTGCTCAAGTTCGTGACAATGCGCTATCTAAAGCGCGTTTTGAGTTCCGCTGGCACGATCAGTTTAATCTCGGTCTAGATCCAGAGCGTGCTCGTGAATATCACGATGAGACCTTGCCACAAGAGTCGGGCAAAGTCGCTCACTTCTGTTCTATGTGTGGTCCTAAATTCTGCTCGATGAAGATCACTCAGGATGTGCGTGACTATGCAAAAGAGTTAGAAGCGCGAGGCATTGATCCTAATAATGTAGGCGAAGAGATCAGCATTAAAATGGTGGATGTTGAAGCCGAGATGAAAGCAAAGTCAGAAGAGTTTAAGCAATCAGGCTCTGAGCTTTATCACAAAGCGATATGATCTATCCCATCATAGCCACCTTGATCCCCGTCGGGTGGCTAATTTTAGGAGTGTAGCTATGTCTACTCAAGCACGTGTTGCTATCTTGGGTTTTGGCTTAACTGGGCGCATCGCCGCATTGATGCTCGCTGAGCGTTATCAAATCAGCGTGTTTGAACAAGCAAAGCAAGGTACGGAGAGCTCAGCAGGTAGTGTGGCGGCGGCCATGTTAGCGCCGTTGGCTGAGTCTGTGATATGCGATGAAGCGTTGGCGCTGCAAGGGCTGGAGTCCATGAACCTTTGGCCACAACTACTGGCGAAACTGGAAAGCCCGGTATTTTTTCAGCAGCAAGGCTCCCTTATTGTGGCACATGGTCAAGACCGTGGTGATTTAGTGAGTTTTCAGCAGCGCTTAAAACCGTTAAAAGATCATAGCGCGGAAGTGGTAAATGGTACTCAGATCGCGCAATTGGAACCAGAGCTTGGCGGTGTCTTCCATCAAGGCTTGTATTTACCTTGCGAAGGCCAGCTTGATAATCAGGCGTTTTATCAAAGTAGTGCGGCAACATTAACGAAGCAAGGGGTAGAGATTAACTACGGTGTCTATTGTGATGACGGGCAAAAGGCGCAGCTTAGTCAAGCGTATGACTGGGTAATTGATTGTCGTGGTCTTGGTGCGAAAGCCTCGTGTAATGGGCTTCGTGGCGTACGCGGCGAAGTGGCGAGAATTTATGCCCCAGAAGTGACCTTGACTCGACCTGTGCGCTTGATGCACCCAAGATACCCCATTTACATTGCGCCAAAGCCAGACCATCAGTTTGTTATTGGTGCGACGGAAATTGAATCGCAAGATAATGGTGAGATAACGGTACGTTCTACACTCGAATTACTCTCAGCTGCTTATTCAGTTCATCGTGGGTTTGCCGAAGCACGAGTATTGTCTTTATTAGCAGGGCTTAGACCTGCGTTTAAAGATAATCACCCCAAAATTGAACAACAAGGTAATGTGATCAGTATCAATGGCCTATATAGACACGGTTATCTGCTGGCACCGCTTATCGTGAAACAAGCACTATCTAAGGAGTTATTATGAAAGTCGAATTTAATGGCGAAACGATTAATATCAGCCGCGAGCAAAATATTCAGGAATTTATTGAAGCCAGAGGTGCCAAGCCGCCTTTTGCCGTTGCGCTTAATGGTACTTTTGTTTCCCGCACGGAGTTGCCAAGCGTGACATTGAGCGACGGCGATAAGATTGAGCTTTTATCGCCAATTCAAGGGGGATAAATATGCAGTCTTTGACTGATACTAAGCTCACTATTTATGGTGAACAATTTACTAGCCGCATGTTAATTGGCTCAGCACTTTATCCTTCTCCAGAGGTAATGCAGGCGGCTATCGCCACCTCGGGTGCTGAAATTGTTACTGTGTCGCTGAGACGCCAGCAAACTAAGCAGGCGGGTGATGACTTTTGGTCGCTTATCAAAGAGATGGGACTACGAGTCTTACCAAACACGGCAGGTTGTCACAGCGTAAAAGAAGCGGTGACCTTGGCGCAGATGTGCCGGGAAGTGTTTGCCACGGATTGGATTAAACTTGAACTCATTGGTGATGAATATAACTTACAGCCAGACCCAATTGCATTGCTCGAAGCCACCGAAATTTTGCTAAAAGACGGGTTTAAGGTATTGCCTTATTGCACTGATGATTTGGTGCTGTGTCAGCGTTTAGATGCACTTGGTTGTGAAGTTTTAATGCCTTGGGGCGCACCAATTGGTACGGGAAAAGGGCTGTTAAATCCATATAATCTGCAAACCATTCGCACACGTTTGCCCCATCAAACCTTGATTGTCGATGCGGGACTCGGCTTGCCGTCTCATGCTTGCCAAGCTCTAGAGCTGGGTTATGATGCCGTACTATTAAATTCGGCAGTGGCAGGGGCGGGTTGTCCTATCACCATGGCAAAAGCGTTTGAAGCCAGCACGGTTGCAGGGCGCCTGTCTTATTTGGCAAAAGCAATGCCACAAAAAGAGGTGGCATCACCTTCTACGCCAACCTTAGGCATGCCTTTTTGGCACGCAAACTAACTTGAATTGCGGATAACTATATAAGGAGTTCTCTTTGTCACATATCGTTTGGAGTATTGCGGGTTCTGATTCTGGCGGCGGCGCTGGTATTCAAGCGGATATCAAAGCAACGCAGAGCTTTAATGTTCATTGTTGTACCGTAGTAACTGCGTTGACGGCGCAAAATAGTTTAGGAGTGGAAGCGTTAAACCCGGTTTCGACCACGGTTATCGAATCTCAGCTGACGGCGCTTTCGCAAGATATGCCTGCAACGGTGATAAAGATTGGCATGCTCGCCAATGTTCAGCAGATCCAACTGATTGCTGAACACCTCGAGCATTATAAAGCAACATGGGAAAAGCCGCCGCTTGTGGTTTATGATCCAGTAGCTATCGCGACCAGCGGGGATTCATTAACCGAAGAAGACACGGTGGATGCGTTAAAAACCCATTTATTACCGCTGGTGGATATCATTACACCCAATACACATGAAACTCAGCTGCTGACAGGCGTGTATTTGATAGGTCCTGATGCGGTAAAAGAGGCTGCTGCCAAATTGCGTGAATTCGGTGCAAAGTCGGTGATCATTAAAGGCGGTCATTGGGATTACCCAAAAGGCTACTGCATTGATTATGGCTTAGCGGATGATACCGAGTATTGGCTTGGCAATGAGAGAATTCAAACACCGCATAGCCATGGTACTGGGTGTAGTTTATCGTCAGTGATCGCGGCATGTATGGCCAAGGAGTACCCATTTAAAGATGCTTTTATTCTCGCTAAGGCATACATCAATGCAGGGCTAAAAGCGGCGATACGTTATGGTGAAGGCGTGGGCCCTGTTGCGCATACGAGTTTTCCAGTTGATCTTAATGATTACCCGCAAGTGATAGAAGCGGGCTCTTGGCTTGCTGATGAACTAGAGTTTGCATTACCTGAGGAGTTTAATTTTGCCGCTGGCTTTGCCAGCATTGACGACCCTATTGGCCTTTATGCCGTGGTAGACAGTGCAGACTGGGTGGAAAAATGTCTCGCTTTAGGTGTCGATACGGTGCAGCTGAGAATTAAAGATCCAGAGCAAGCTAATCTTGAAGCTGAAATACAAACCGCCATTGCACTTGGACAAAAATACGATGCGAAGGTGTTTATTAACGACTACTGGCAGTTAGCGATTAAACACGGCGCTTATGGAATTCATTTGGGCCAAGAAGATATCGATAAAGCTAATCTTGTTGCCATCCAAGAGGCAGGGCTGCGCTTAGGTATTTCGACCCATGGTTTTTATGAAATGCTCCGGGCACATAACTATCGCCCAAGTTATTTGGCTTTTGGTGCTATCTACCCAACCACGACTAAAGACATGACCGGCCAAATCCAAGGGCTGGAAAAGCTGACACATTTTGTACCTTTGATGCAGAGTAGCTATCCAACCGTCGCTATTGGTGGCATTGATCTTAGTCGCGTGCCAGAAGTGGCTGCAACTGGCGTATCTAGTATTGCGGTTGTAAGAGCCATCACTGAAGCCCAAGATCCACAACAGGCTGTACTTGAATTAAAGCAAGCTATGGCGCAACATGACTGAACTCAATGACAAAGAGCGGCTTAGGTATAGTCGCCATTTGCTGTTAAAAGAGGTCGGGGAGCAAGGCCAACTCGCATTGAAGCAGGCGCATGTGGCTGTGGTTGGCTGCGGTGGGCTGGGAAGCCCAGCGTTGTTTTACTTAGCGGCGAGTGGCATTGGTAAGCTTACTTTTGTTGATGACGACGACGTGGAATTGTCTAACTTACAAAGGCAAATTCTGTATAAGGTGAACCACCTTGGTCAGCAAAAATCCAAAGCAGCAGCAAAGGTGCTGGCAAGTCTCAATAACGAGATCACATTAGTACCAATGAATGCGAGATTGACTGATAAGAACGTCGTCGAGTTGCTCCGTGATGCAGATATTGTCCTGGATTGCAGCGATAACTTTACTACCCGTTATTTGCTCAATCGGTATTGTTATCAAGCGAGCAAGGTGTTGATAGCTGGAGCCGCGATTGCCACGCAAGGCCAACTAATGTGTTTTGATTTTAGAGCCAAGTCGCCTTGCTATGCTTGCGTTTTCCCTGAGGGTTCGCAAACATCAGTGGAGAATTGTGACAACTTTGGCGTCATTAGCCCATTACTGGGGGTGATCGGCGCGCAGCAAGCTTTATTGACCATAAACGTGCTACTTGGACATCACCAAGGAAGCGTATTTTGTACGCTAGATGGTATGAGCTTGCAGCAAAAGCAGTATGGGCTCAGTAAAAACCCCGAGTGTGATTGTTGTGGCTTGAGATAGTTTCAAGCCACTAATACCAATTAGTCTACTCTGCTATTTTTGCGAAAGGCGTACCCATGCGTGTGACAGTCTCTGGGTTTTGGCCATCTAAGAACTCAGCCTTATTTGCCCCCCACGCTAAGATCACGGTAGAACCAAGCTTAAAGCGACCCATCTCTTCGCCTTTTTTCAGCGTTATCGCGTTGTCACCTTCTGCTGGATATGTCCAAGTAAAGACATCTCTTCCGGCTGGTGGTGTCACTGTACCGGCCCAAATCGTCTCAATGCTAGCGACGATAGTTGCACCAACCAATACCATAGAAAGCGGACCAATCTCAGTGTCAAAAATAGCAACAACTCGCTCGTTACGAGCAAATAAATTAGGCACATTTTGCGCAGTAAGTGGATTTACTGAGAATAAGTCGCCTGGTACATAAATCATTTTACGAAGTGTGCCATCAACCGGCATGTGGATACGGTGATAATCCTTCGGCGCTAGATAAATCGTTGCAAACTTACCACCAACATAAGGCGCAACGTCTTCTTCTTTACCACCTAGCAGCGTCTGTAAGCTGTAGTTGTGGCCCTTAGCTTGGATAATTTGACCATCGACGACATCACCAAGTTGGCTGATTGCACCATCAACTGGGTGGGCAAGGATATCGCTATCTTCTGCCAAAGGACGGATCCCCGGCTTCAGCGGACGGGTAAAAAACTCGTTAAAGGTTTTATAGTGAGCTGGATCTTCGTGCAATGCCTCGCTCATGTCGATTTTATATTGTTTGATAAACAGCTTAATTAGCTTTGTGGTTAAGGCGCCAGCTTCTGCTGCGGCAAGCTTACCAACCAAACGAGAAACCGCATGTTTAGGTAATGCATATTGCATGGCAATTTTTAGTTTATCCAAATTCACTTTTAACAGTTCCTAATTATTAGTCTTGTCACTTTCGCTTTTTTGTATTGCGAAGTGGCTATCGGGCTCAAGTCATTGAGCCAATTTAGCAAATATTATCAGACTCTCGGCGCGCGCGCACCTGCGCGGCCATCAGCCATAGACTCTAAAATACGATGGTAACTTTCAAAACGTAATTCGCTGATTTTACCTTCATCTACGGCTTCACGAAGTAAACATCCCGGATCGTTCAGGTGTTTACAGTCTCTAAAGCGGCAACCGCCAATAAACTCCCTAAATTCTTTAAAGCACCAAGTGACGCGTTCCACGTCTAAGTGCCATAGGCCGAACTCACGGATCCCTGGGCTGTCGATCAGGTTTCCACCGGACGGCAAGTGGTGTAAGCGCGATACTGTGGTTGTATGTTGCCCTAAGCCGCTATTTTCGGAGACTTCTTTGGTGAGAATATCTGCATTGGGTAGTACCGTATTGACCAATGTTGATTTGCCAACCCCTGATTGTCCAACAAAAATGTTATTTTTGTCCTCAAGCATGTGTTTTAACTCGTCAATGCCTTCGCCTGATTTTGTACTGACTAACAGTACGCGATAGCCAAGCTCACGATATATATCTAAGACTTCATCAATATATTCGAGGCTTTCTTGGTCAAGCAAATCAATTTTATTTAGTAATAAAATCGGCTCTATCCCCATATCCTCACAAGCGACTAAATAGCGATCGATGATTTGAGGGGTAAATTCAGGCACAACGGCCGACACCATCAATATTTGGTCAATATTTGCAGCGACAACTTTCACACCGTCATAAAAATCTGGACGAGTGAGTTGTGTGCGCCTTTCATGTACAGCCTCAATTACGCCGGCTAAGTCACCATCACTGACCTTGGCACGACGAAAAATGACTTCATCACCGCAAACTAAGCTTGTTACGGTACGACGGATATTGCAACGCAAAACCTCTTGGTCTGTGGTTTCTATATCCGCATGTTGGCCGAAGCGGCTGATCACCACTGCGGCTTCTGTTGGCCCTAAGTTGTCGTTTTGCCATGAAACATCAGATACTTCTGTCTCTTTCGCTTTATCGATTCGCTTCTGATGATTGGCTTTAATCCGACGGGATTGGCCCTTACTGAGTTTCTTTTTCTTTGCCATGTTTATAATCTGTTTAAGCTTAGGCGTGCAGAGCGTTCAAATTTAGGCTATAAATCAATAAAACGCCGCGCATGGTAAAAAAAGCTTTAGGTCGAGTGTTTAAACTAATATGATATATCTAATTGCATTGGATCTAAAGGAAAGTACCGCTAAGGTAAAGTATGACTTTTCATGAATCAAACTTGATCTGGCTCGATCTAGAGATGACGGGGCTAGAACCGAAAACAGATAAAATCTTAGAAATCGCGACGGTGATCACAGATGGTGATCTCAATGTTTTAGCTGAAGGTCCAGTAGTGGCAATTCATCAAAGTGATGAGCTGTTGGACAATATGGATGAGTGGTGCACCAATCAACACGGTCGCTCAGGTCTAACTGCTCGCTGTAAAGCGAGTAAGTTCACGGAAGCAGATGCAGTTAAGCAAACACTAGATTTCCTTAAAGAGTGGGTGCCGCCAGGTGCTTCTCCAATGTGTGGTAACTCTATTGGTCAAGACCGTAGATTCCTCAACAAATACATGCCAGAGCTAGAAGCTTATTTCCACTATCGTAATTTGGATGTCAGTACGATAAAAGAACTTGCGAGACGCTGGAAGCCAGAGCTATTGGGTGAAATAAAGAAAAAAAGCTCTCATTTAGCACTGGATGATATCAAAGACTCCATCATGGAGCTGAAAGTTTACCAAGAAAAATTCTTCAAAGTTTAAAAAATACTTGCAAAGCAAATTTTATCTTGTAGAATCCTGCCCCGCTTGAGATGACAAGCCTTGCGGGGTTTCTTGAGCATAAATAAAGCAGTACAAGCTCAGCTGCTACAGGTAAAGACGCGACCTAGCGTAGTTACCGACAAATCCAGAGCTAAATATGTGATGCGGCACTAGCTCAGCTGCTACAGGTAAAGACGCGACCTAGCGTAGTTACCGACAAATCCAGAGCTAAATATGTGATGCGGCACTAGCTCAGCTGGCTACAGGTAAAGACGCGACCTAGCGTAGTTACCGACAAATCCAGAGCTAAATATGTGATGCGGCACTAGCTCAGCTGGTAGAGCGCGACCTTGCCAAGGTCGAGGTCACGAGTTCGAACCTCGTGTGCCGCTCCAAACTCC
>NZ_JANHZS010000014.1:16801-146932 GCF_041414765.1 Pseudoalteromonas sp. DY56-GL79
CGGAATGCGGCACTAGCTCAGCTGGTAGAGCGCGACCTTGCCAAGGTCGAGGTCACGAGTTCGAACCTCGTGTGCCGCTCCAAACACTTGCTTTAGGTGTATAAACTAAAAAATGTGATGCGGCACTAGCTCAGCTGCAGTAGGTAATCAACGCGACCTTGCCTTTATTACCGACAACATAACGAGCTAACTATGGAATGCGGCACTAGCTCAGCTGGTAGAGCGCGACCTTGCCAAGGTCGAGGTCACGAGTTCGAACCTCGTGTGCCGCTCCAAACACTTACTTTAGGTGTATAAACTAAAAAATGTGATGCGGCACTAGCTCAGCTGCAGTAGGTAATCAACGCGACCTTGCCTTTATTACCGACAACATAACGAGCTAACTATGGAATGCGGCACTAGCTCAGCTGGTAGAGCGCGACCTTGCCAAGGTCGAGGTCACGAGTTCGAACCTCGTGTGCCGCTCCAACTCTCCTAAATATTCTTATTTTTCAATCATTCTAAAAACCCCTTGCAGATATAGCTTTATTCCACCAATTTTTCATAACAAACTGATTGCTTAATTTTAATGCTACGCGTAAAATACGCGCTCTTTCGGCCTTACTATTATCGTTCCTTGCCTTACCCCGACTGGCCGAAACGGGACAAGGCTATACTAACCGTAAGGAATATCCATGCGTCATTACGAAATCGTATTCATGGTTCACCCAGACCAAAGTGAGCAAGTACCTGGTATGATCGAGCGTTATACTGGTGCTATCACTGAAGCTGGCGGTACTATTCACCGTCTAGAAGACTGGGGTCGTCGTCAACTGGCTTACCCAATCGAAAAGCTTCACAAAGCACACTATGTTCTTTTGAACGTTGAAGCACCAACTGAAGTAATCAACGAGCTTGAAACTTCTTTCCGCTACAACGATGCAGTGCTTCGTAACCTAGTTATGCGTACTAAAAACGCGGTAACTGAAGCGTCTCCTCTTGCAAAAGAAGAGAAAAAAGAAGCAGCTTCTGCTTAATCGTTGTTGATTTCGGATTTGACTAACCTTTCGAGGTAATGGTGAGTAATCAGGTTGACCTGTATACCAATCAATATCTGCTTTCGGGCGTGATTTGTAAAACACCTAAATTTAGTCAAAGCCCAGCTGGGATCCCACATTGCATATTTGTACTTGAGCACAAATCAATGCAATTAGAGGCTGACCTTACTCGAAATGCCTACGTGCGTATTCAAGTGGTTGCCAGTGGAGAACAGTTCCGAAACCAAACTGAGCATTTATACGTTGGGCAAGCATTACAAGTTCGCGGTTTTATAAATCGCCACGAGAGCCGAAATGGCTTGAGTCAGCTGGTATTGCACGCACAACATATTGAAAGAATTAATTGAGGAAATTACTCATGGCACGTTATTTCAGACGTCGTAAGTTCTGCCGTTTTAAAGCGGAAGGCGTACAACAAATTGATTACAAAGATCTGGCTACTCTTAGAAACTACGTAACAGAAAGTGGCAAAATCGTACCTAGTCGTATCACAGGTACTAGCGCTAAATACCAGCGTCAGCTAGCAACTGCTATCAAGCGTGCTCGCTACCTAGCCCTTCTTCCATACACTGACTTACACAAGTAAGCAGCTGATTACTAGTTTTTAAAAGGTGTAGAGACATGCAAGTTATTCTACTAGACAAAATTGCAAACCTAGGTAGCCTAGGTGATCAGGTTAATGTTAAATCTGGCTTCGCACGTAACTTCTTATTCCCTAAGGGTAAAGCAGTTCCTGCAACTAAATCTAACATTGAAACTTTCGAAGCACGTCGCGCTGAGCTTGAAGCGAAAATCGCTGAAGAGCTAGTTGCTGCACAGGCACGCGCTGAAAAACTAGAAGCACTAGCTGAAGTAACTCTAGTTTCTAAAGCGGGTGACGAAGGTAAGCTATTCGGTTCTATCGGTACTCGCGATATTGCTGATGCTATCTCTGCAGTAGGTGTTGAGGTTTCTAAGTCAGAAGTTCGTCTACCTCTTGGTACTATCCGTGAGACTGGCGAGTTCGACGTAGCTATCCAAGTACACTCTGACGTTACAGCTACGATCAAAGTAATCGTAATTGCTGAAGCTTAATTTTTAATTGAGCTTAAAAAAGCCGTGTATTTTTATACACGGCTTTTTATTCACTTAATTTACCTAAATGATCCCGAGTTTCGGATAGTAAAAACCTAGTTAACAGATATTCTTAATACTATTGGTTTTGTTGGTATCCAACTTTTAGGTTGAATTAAGTAACCCCTCGAAGAAAATCATAATAATAATCTTATTCATACCAATTTAAGGTGTGACATGGATGATCCTCTCGCTCAAAGTTTGCCTTATATCAAAAGGCAATACTGCTGTAATGTGGTGTAATAAGTTTCCTTTTTAGAAACTTTCGCTCCATGTTATGTTTACATATTATAGGTTAGTCCTTTTCTTTGTCTTTTGTCTGTCATACAGTGGAATAAAATGACAGCGCTATCAATTTAGTGGTGGAATAATTAAATGTCTGTAAATAAAGGTTTTACGCTTACGGAGCTATTAATTGCCGTTGCAATAGTGGCGATCACAGCCAGCGTGGCATATCCGTCATATGTGGAATACGTTCAGGATGGACGTCGTTCGCAAGCACAGCAGCAAATGTTGGAAATGGCGGGGGTGATTGAACGCATATACAGCCGTAATAGTGGCTACCCTGATGCGAGTTTACTTACAGATCTGCCTGAATCTAAATTCTACACGTTTAAATATATTCCCACTGATAAACCAAATGGCGCAGTTGGGCAGTACCGTAATTTGGGATATCAATTTACAGCCACGCCAATAGTGGGAAAAGCACAAACGACTGATAAATGTGGTGTGCTAAGTATCAACCATCTTGGTGAACAAGGACCGAAGAACAATGATTGCTGGCAATAGACATTTAGGGTTTACCTTGCTTGAGCTGCTTATTGCCATGGCAATACTTGCAATTTTAGCTTCGATAGCTGCGCCAAGTTTTATAAAGCAAATTCAGCAAGACAGACTTACGACACATGCTAATCAACTGCAGGCGGTATATCGCTTGGCCCGCAGTGAAGCGGTTCGACGTGAGCAACAGGTATCACTGGTCGTTGAGGACAGTGACTGGGTTGTGAAAACCAATGAGAATGGTCAATTGACCGAAGTGGGGCGGTTTTCTATTAAGCATAGCTCGATAGAAGTGGCACTTGCTGACCAAGTTGTGCGTGAAAGTGGCGAAGTGCTGGCAACAAACAATATATTGATCACCGACAACATTACCGATACCCAGGATTATCGTTTATGTGTGCTGGTCAGTGGTCAAAGTTGGTTAGCTGAGGCGGAACAAAATTGCAGTTAAGTAAGGGGTTTTCTCTCATTGAGGTCGTGGTGTCGATGTTGGTGGCTGGGCTAATGTTGCTTGGTCTTGCTGCGACGCAGCTTAAGTCATTACAGTTTGCCTCCAATAGCTTTCAATACACGATGGCGTTAATTCATGGCCAGAATGCAATTGAGAGGATATGGCCTTTGTTATGTGAATTACAACATAACAACAATGATATGACACTCGCTAATCCGCTTATTCAACAGCTACATCCAACGGATAGTCGCTTTACGTTAGTGCTGCCTCCAATATATAGCAATAACATGCAGCTTACAGTGAGTTGGGAAGATAAACGGGTAAAAAACTCTGCTGAAAACCAAATTTCTTTGACTACCAGTTACCCAAATGTTGAGGATACTTGCGCTCCACCACCAGGAGGAGGCGTATGAAACAAATAAAGGGATATACCTTACTGGAACTCATGGTCGCGATGGTTGTGGGATTAGTATTAGTGATTGGGATTGCAACGTCATACACGTCGATAAAAGAAACGGTGACGACAAGCCAACAGCTGGCAACATCGCAAGAGATTGTTCGCTATACCAATCGAGTGATGATGCGCAGCATCAAGCAAACTCAGGAAATCCCTACTGTGACGGCGACCGATATTACGGTCCGGCAATTGGCTGGGGTGCCCGCTTGTGATGGCAGTGTCCCCACGGTTGACTACACTGAGCGCTATTTTTTACAAGATGGGTATTTAGTGTGCGATCGCGGCACTGGCGATATCAATCTTTTGAAAGGGGTAACTGGACTCGCGTTTGCAATCGATGCCAGTGGTCAGTTAATTACAGTCACAATACAAGGTAGTAGTTTTCCGACACAATACGGTACAGGCATACAGATGAATTTTTACGCTGGATTAGGTAGCTAATACAATGAAACAACAACAAGGTTTTACACTGGTTAAAGTGATGCTGCTCGGCGGCATGGCTAGCGTTGTGGTATTCGCTTCCCTCAAGGAAGGTGTTGTACAAGAAAGGTTAAGTGGTAACTTCCAAAAAGACATTAATGCAAGATTAGTGGCTGAACAAGGGATCAGAGAATATCGTCAAAAGCTGGATGCGGCGTTAAGTGGCAATCCACAAGATGTCAATGCGCTGATAAATGGTATTAGTAAAACAGGGAGTGGAACGATCTCTGATTCGCAATATCAGATCTCGGTTAATGCCAATGGCAATGAGTTTGAAATTGAAAGCTTAGGTCAGCGTCATGGTGATCACGCGAACCATCGGCTAGTTGCGCGCTTCGAGTTACAGCCAGCAGCGAAAGAGTCCATATTCCAAAATGCGGTTACTGGTTGTAAAGGTGTGAACCTATCTGGTAGTGGCTCTGTCGATAGCTATGACTCATCGAAAGGCACTTACGAAGAAACAAAAAGCCATGATGGTGATGTACACACTGTGGTGGGTGATGCAGATGTGGTGCTATCAGGTCACTCTCCGATTAAAGGCGATGTTGAAGCATCTGGTGTGATTTATTTAAAAGGTTCTTCACCGATTTTGGGTGACGTTAGATCAAATACTGGGGTAGATATTTCGCCGTCATCAAGTGGTATTCGAGTAGAAGGTAATGTCTACAGCCGCGGCTTTTTTACCCATAGAGGCGGCAAGATCCAAGGTTATGTGCGCGCCATGGGTGACGCGAAAATGGAGTGGGGCGCTGAGATCATCAACCAAAATGGCGATGCGTTCGATATTCAATATACTGGCAGTGGTCAATTTAAAGATACTGGCTTGCAAGTTCAAGATGGTGTGCATTACTCCGATGCTAAATTTAGAGTCGCTGATTTAGTGGTTGAGCCGGTAAAGGTGTACGATCCTGATTCTCCCGACTACGATCCTGCAAAGCCTAATAAAGAGTGTGATCCTTTGGCGTTACCCTTTAATATGGATAGCATTATCGATCCTCGTAATCGATTTACTCCTCTCAATGTAGGCGCGCAACAAATCTTACATTTTAAACCAAAACAGGCAGTGTATGAGCGTAATGGATCGAGCGTGTATGTTGCCAAAGAGCACACCATTTATTTATTCCAAGGAGTGGATCAAAACCTCGGCACAGCGACAGAAAAAACGCAGCTCGCGTTTCCATTTAAAGGGTTGAAGTTAGGATCTGATGGCAAAATCAAGATCTCAGGTGGCGATGTGATTTGGTTGATTGATGGTGACCTCACATTAACTGGTGACACCCATATCTGGATAGAAAAAGAAAGTTCTCTGACCGTGTTCACTACCGGCAAAGTTTCTATTGGTGCAAGTGCTAAGGTTATTGCTGAGCAAGAAGGCTTAACCAAGAACAGCAAACTGCCCGTGTTTAGCGTTTACTCTTCATTTGATGGTCCTAATGGTTTTGTATTTAGCGGCGCGTCTTCTTTATATGCTGCCATTTATTCACCGTTAACTTCTATTCTGTTGAACGGCAGTGGGCAATTGTACGGTACAGTTCGAGGCGCATCGATTACTGGTACCGGTGGTACAGGGATCCACTTTGATCAAGCATTAAAAAATGCAGGCATTGGTGTACAGCCGCCGGGACAAAAGCCGAAATTAGTCTTTAAGGGCTGGCACTATAAACCTTACCAAGTTGCCGACGAGAGCGAGGCTAACAGCGCTGAGTAACTTTCCTGAGTGGAGCGTCAGGCTCCACTTTTTGCTGCTAAATAAAAAAGTAAAATTTTTTCCAACCCTTTTAAACCATTTCTGATTTTATCTGCGTCTAAATAAGTACTTTATAAAAAGTAGAAATTGGCAATTGAGCGTTGGTGACTTTGTTTGTTCCATTCGATATGCGAAGATGAAGGAATCAACCCAAAGGAACAGACGCATGATAATTAATGCCAAAGAGGCATTTACACAAGAACAAACCGATGCGCTAGTGGCTAGGTGCCAGCAAGGGGACCAAGGTGCATTTCGCGAACTATTTGAGCAACATCACCATCGCGTATATGCATTATGTCTTAGATTGCTCGCTGAGCCCGCTCATGCAGAAGATGCATGTCAGGAAGTTTTTGTGCAATTGTGGCAAAAGATAGACCAATTTAAAGGGCAATCACAATTTACGACTTGGCTACATAGTGTGACCAGTAATATTGCTATCAGCTACCTTAGAAAGCAAAAAAACTGGTTACAAAAGGTCGTAAGCTTTGAACAATCCGGACTGGATGAGCAAGGAGCTGAGCAGCTAGGAGAGCTAAATGGCCTAGATAAACTCATTGTCAGATTGCCGGAACGTGCCAGGTTGGTCTTCGTATTACATGCTGTCGAAGGGTATCGCCACGAGGAAATTGCCAATATGTTAAACATGGCCGTAGGGTCGAGTAAATCGCAATATCACCGAGCACGTAACTTATTACAGGAGTGGTACAACAATGACTAAACCATCTTTTGATGAATTTATGCATACCGCACTGAATGACGAGCAGTCGCAGCCAAAGCCACAACGTGACTTATGGCAAGGCGTTGAGCGTGCAATCAATCAAGCACAACCGATGCAGTCGCCAAAGCAAAATAATTGGCAAAAGTTATCTGGTATTGCTGCGTGTACTATTGCGGGCTTACTCGCTTGGCAAGTCATTATGAATCAGCCTAAGCAAGACTCATTGGCTAATATTAGCGCTTTTTTTGAGCAGCAAAAGCAGTCTTTACTGGTTCAATATGAAACGCAGCCAGCGCTGACTTCTGATTGGCAGACACAATTGCAAGAGCTCGAGCAGGCGGAACAAGCGATTAAGCTGTCTTTAAAGCAAGATCCTGAGAACGCTGCGCTGTTAAAAATGTTAGCTCAGGTTTATCAGCAGCAACTCGACTTAATCAATAAGGTTCACCAACCTCGTTGGCAACAAATTTAGGAGAATTAGGATGAAAGCATTAATTATTAGCCTAGCGGCGCTACCTGCGATAGTGTTCGCCGGAGAATCTATCGATAAAGAACTGTCGGTTCCTGCAAATGGTAAAGTTGTCATCGAGAATCAGCGCGGTGACGTAACGATAAAAACATGGGATAAAAACGTTTTCAAAGTGACAGGCGAGTTAGACGATAAAGCCGAGGGTTATAAACTAGAAACCTCTGGTGAGGTAACCGAGTTTATCGTGAAGATGCCAAGACGCTATAAAAGTTGGGGCGGGGGTGATGGTTCTAAACTCACCATTACCATGCCTCGTAGCAGTGAATTGAATTTTGAAGGGGTAGTGGTTGACGTTGAGGCTGCTGATTTAACGGCGGGCGCCCGTATCAAAACAGTCAACGGTAATATTAAAGCGAGTAAAATCAGCGGCAAAATTGCATTAGAAACGGTAAATGGTGATATCGATAGTCGTGACTTAGATGGCAATATTCAGTTTGAAACCGTCAATGGGGACATTGAAGATATCGCTTCGAGCGGTAAACTAAGGTTTAACGCCGTTAATGGCGAAATTAAAACACAAACCACTGCAACCGAGCTGCGCTTGGAAAACGTCAACGGCGAAGTCGAGTTAAAGATGGCAGAGTTAAAAGACTTGCGCTTATCTACCGTTAACGGCGAAATTGCAGTATATGCGGCAAAGTTACTGGATAACGCCAATATAAATATGGACAGCGTTAGTGGCGATATTGAGCTTTATTTCCCTGCAGATGTATCGGCAAGGTTTGAAATCAACGCGCATTCAGGCGGCCATATCACCAATGAGCTAAGTTCAGATCAAGTTAAAAAAGCCAAATATGGCCCAGCTCGCTCACTTGAGTTTGTGCTTAACGGTGGTAATGCAGATGTAGAAATCGATACCGTTAGCGGCAATATTGAGCTAAAGCGTAACTAGTGAAGCAATAGAGCAGTAAGAACAGCAAAAGGCCAGAGTTTCCCCCAAACTCTGGCCTTTTGTTATTTGCACTTATGGGTAGACCAGATACAATAGAGGGCCTTCAATTTCTCAATGTTGTGATATGGCTAAACCAGATATACAAGTCGATACCTTAAAAGTTCCACCGCACTCAATTGAAGCTGAGCAATCTGTGCTCGGTGGCTTGATGCTAGATAATGAAGCCTTCGACCGTGTTGCGGAATTGGTGGTGTCTCATGACTTTTATACCAGAACCCATAAGCTGATTTTTGAAGCAATGGAAAAGCTGGTAGAGCTTAGTCAACCTATCGACTTAATCACGATTTCTGAGAATCTAGAAAAGAACAACCAGTTAGAAATCATAGGCGGTTTCTCCTATCTTGCTGAGATTGCTAAAAACACGCCAAGTGCTGCAAATATTGATGCATACGCGAGTATCGTACGTGAGCGTGCGGTTGTTCGCGAAATGATTGGTGTGGCGAATGAAATAGCAGAGGCAGGCTTTAATCCTGAGGGACGAGATAGCCATGAGCTGTTAGATTTAGCTGAGAGCAAGGTATTTAAGATTGCTGAGCAGCGCACTAAAAGTACTGAAGGTCCGCAGAGTATTCACAGCATCCTAGAAAAAACCGTTGATAAAATTGAAGAACTTTACCAATCTCCACAAGATGGTGTTACCGGGGTAAGTACAGGCTACGGCGACCTAGACAAGATGACGGCAGGACTACAGCCTTCTGACTTGATCATTGTTGCAGCGCGTCCGTCGATGGGTAAAACCACGTTTGCGATGAACTTGGCTGAGCATGCCGCGATGACGCAAGATAAGCCGGTACTGATCTACTCGCTAGAGATGCCTTCAGAACAGATCATGATGAGGATGCTCGCCTCACTCGGCCGTATCAACCAAACCAAGGTACGTACCGGTCAATTAGATGATGACGATTGGGCACGCCTGTCATCCACCATGGGCTTACTGATGGAAAAGGGCAAGATGTACATAGATGATGCATCTGGTCTAACGCCAACGGATGTGCGTTCACGCGCTAGACGAATTGCACGCGATCACGGTGGGATCAGCATGATCATGGTGGACTACTTGCAGCTCATGCGCGTACCGAGCCTTTCAGACAACCGTACGCTTGAGATTGCCGAGATTTCTCGTTCATTAAAGGCGTTAGCCAAAGAGCTGCAATGTCCAGTTATCGCGCTTTCTCAGCTTAACCGTACGCTAGAACAACGTGCAGATAAACGCCCAGTAAACTCCGACTTACGTGAATCAGGCTCTATCGAGCAGGATGCCGACTTAATCATGTTTATTTATCGTGATGAAGTTTACAACGACGATAGTCCAGACAAAGGCACGGCCGAAATCATCATAGGTAAGCAACGTAACGGTCCGATCGGTAAGGTTAGGTTAACCTTCCAAGGTCAATACTCTCGATTCGATAACTATGCGGGTCCAGCAATGGATGACGAATATTAACTGTCAATTGAGTAGTGAAATGCGACTAGCGAGTGCTGAAATAGATTTAACCGCGCTGAGAGAAAACCTACAGCTAACGCAAAAACTGGCGCCACAAAGTAAGATTATGGCGGTACTTAAGGCCAACGCTTATGGCCATGGTTTGGTTAAAATAGCTCAGCATTTGCAAGATGCGGATGCATTTGCTGTGGCGAGAGTTGATGAAGCGCTCGCGCTTAGAACAGGTGGTATTACTAAACCAATTGTTCTGTTAGAAGGTTTTTTTCATCCTTCTGATTTACCTATTCTACTTGCCAATAATTTGCAAACCATAGTGCATGACATTTCTCAGCTTGAAGCCATTGAGCGTGCTAATTTAGATGCGCCGCTCACCGTTTGGTTAAAAGTAGATACCGGTATGCATCGTCTCGGTGTTGAGCCTGAAGAGTTTGAAGCATTTTATGCCCGCCTTAAGCGCTCAAAAAATGTTGCTGATAAAATCCACTTAATGACACATTTTGCTTGTGCCGATGATATCAAAGACAATAAAACTGAAGTACAACAAGTGCTATTTAAGTCTTTAGTTGGCCAAAGTCACGCACCATTGTGTTTGGCAAACTCCGCGGGGATCATAGGTTGGCCTGAATCTCATGGCGACTGGATCCGCCCGGGCCTAATGCTTTATGGCGTTTCTCCTATGCTTGCGCGTGTGGGCCAGCAACACGGTTTAAAGCCAGTCATGCGCTTAACCACTAAAGTTATTGCCATCAAGCGGGTGAGAGCGCATCAAGCGGTGGGATATGGAGGACGTTGGCAATGTGAACAGGACACCTATCTTGCCGTTATTGGTGTTGGCTATGGAGACGGTTATCCCAGACACGCTAAAATTGGCACTCCAGTAGTTATTGGTAACCAGCGTTATGGCATAGTTGGTACCGTGTCTATGGATATGATCAGTGTGAATATTGGTGATAACCCTAATGGCATTCAAGTTGGTGACGAAGTAGAAATGTGGGGACCAAACCTGCCCGTAGAAGAAATAGCACAATGTGCAGGTACTATTCCATATGAGCTGCTGTGTAACGTCACCCCAAGAGTAAGCTACGAATACATCGAAGGCTAAGCGCTTGAGTGCCTAGCCTGTTCTGTCACCTTGAAGCGTTGCGATAACGCGTCTTGCACCGCCATGGTCACGATGCTCACCGAGATAAATACCTTGCCAAGTACCTAAATGTAGGCGGCCTTCAGAAATGGGAATGGTTACTTCACATCCTAAGGTGCTGGATTTGATATGTGCAGGCATATCGTCATCGCCCTCATAGTCATGGCGGTAGTAGCTTTGCCTCTCTGGTACAAAATGATTAAAGTGGCTTTCCATATCCATACGTACCGTTGGGTCGGCATTTTCGTTAATTGTTAGGCTAGCGGAGGTGTGTTGTATAAACAGGTGCAGCAGCCCTATACGATAGTCATGTAGTTCAGGAAGCTGAGAGATAATCTCGTCGTCTATCAAGTGAAAGCCTCGTTTTCGAGGCTTCAAGGTAATTTGTTTTTGAGTCCAACTCATAAAGTAACGTGTGTTTTTAACTGTTAGGCGAGTTTGTCGAAGCTGACTTCGATATTGGCATTACCGTCAGGAGAGGTGAATGGCATAATAAGTTTAGGGCCATCACATTTATGGGTGATGGTATGGCCTGGGCCTGAAACGACAACCGGTGTTGCCATATCAAACTCGTAGCCTTTTTCGCCGAGCAGGTTTTTAGCACCGCCAGTGACCATGTTGGTGATTTCACCAACCATATCAGTGACGTCTTCATTAATGGAATCAGGGCGCTCACCAAGCATACGCTCCATAATGGTTAGCGCTAGGCTCTCCTCAAAGGTGATCGAAAATGACCCTTTCGTTTGTGGACCAACCATGCCAATCAGACCCGATACATCACCTTGTGCGACTTCGTCTTTCTTCACTTTTGGCTTACCCGGCGTCAATTCTGTTTGCGCCATTGTAGCCAATACATTGATTAGAGATGATAAAAAGGGGTTGATGAACTCTACATTCATATGGACTTTCCCTTACGCATTTTTAATAAATTAGTGTCGCTCTTAGTGATAAGTGTAGTGGGCTTTTTTGCTCACTGCACTTAATCTTTACATTTTTCGCAACGGCCATGAGCCTCGATGGTTTGCTCTGTAACCACAAATCCGGTTTCTGCAGCTAGGCTGTTCAGTTCATGCGAGATCGTGTTTGAGTGTAACTCTTGAACGTTACCGCAACTATCACAGATCAGTAACTGCACTGGATGTGTGTGGTCGAAGTGATGGCAAAGCATAAACGCATTAGTACTTTCAATTTTATGGATAAAACCCAACTCAGAAAGAAAGTCTAAGGCACGATATACGGTAGCGGGTTTTGCAGCCGCTTCCGTCAACTTGAGCTCTTCAAGTAAGTCGTATGCGCCAACGCCACCTTGTTTAGAGGCGAGTAGTCTAAATACTTTTTCTCTAATAGGAGTAAATCGTGCACCACGGTTGTCACATACTTGCTTGGCTTTGCTAACTAGTAACTCTATATTCATGATTCAAAATCCTTACACTGCCTTGCAATACTAACATATTATTTTTATTAGTCTTGTGTTTACCCTGATTTATTATCTCAAGTGGATATTCGGGCGCGATGTTACTTTTAAAGTTTGTTTTTCTTGCTAAGATGAGCGCTTAACTGGTTCGATCTTAGTATGGTAAAAGGTTTCAAATTGTGCTGCAGAAAGCGGCTTGCTGATCAAATATCCTTGACCAAAATCACACTCCAGCTCCTGCAATAAACGCAATTGCTCAAGCGTCTCCACGCCTTCGGCGACTACCTTCATCGATAAATTATGCGCCATGGCAATAATCGTTTTAACTAACGCTTTAGATTCGTGAGTGGTGAGCATATCGCTGATAAAACTGCGGTCTATTTTGAGTAAATCGAAGGGGTAATGACGGAGATAGTTCAGTGATGAATAACCCGTACCAAAATCATCCAAAGATAATTTAAACCCTAACTGATGTAATTGGGTTAAGGTCTGTTTTACCTGTGCCTGCCCTGAGATCAGTACGCCTTCCGTGATCTCCAGTTCGATAAAACGATTGGCAATCGGGATATCTTTTACCAATAGCTCGATCTGTTTCAAAAGGCTTGGGTCTTTAAACTGCCTAGGTGATAAATTGATTGCGATACGGATGTCGGAGTTTAAGTGTTGCTGCCATTGGTGTGCTTGGTTAATAGCCGTTGAGAGCACAAACAATCCGATGTCGATGATCAAACCGCTTTGTTCCGCAACGGGAATAAACTCCGCAGGAGGGACATTACCCAGTGTTTTACTGTGCCAGCGGAGTAAAGCTTCCGCGCCAAATACATCACTGTCTTCAATATAAAATTGAGGTTGGTAAAACACTTCTAACTCGTTTTCATTCAGTGCTACGCGTAGTGCTTCCTCAATTTCAATGCGCCGAGACAGCTGTTGGCTCATCTTTTGATTAAATAGACAGTAGTTGTTGCGACCATTACTTTTGGCATTATACATTGCGGTATCAGCGCAGCTAAGTAACTCTTGGGGGGAGCTCGCGTCTAAAGGATAGATAGCAACACCTATACTGACTGAAATATTAAAATCTTTATCGTCGACAATAATGGGATGATGAAAAAGTTTGATGAGCATATCGGCAACTGAGGTAATGTCTGCAGTATGTTTAAATCCTCCCATCAACACAATAAACTCATCACCACTAAGACGTGACACGGTATCTTGCTCACGTAGCGATTGCTTGAGCCTTTCTCCTGAAGCGATGAGAATTTGATCGCCCGTTTCGTGTCCGAGTGAATCATTGATCCTTTTAAAATCATCTAAATCAATAAAAAACACTACCGCAAGTTCATCGTTGCGTTCGGCATCAAACAGTTGCTGCGCTAGCCGCTCCATCGCTAAAAAACGATTTGGTAAGTCGGTCAATGAGTCATAAAAAGCGTGATGTAAAATGACTTCTTCTTGACGCTTTTTCTCGGTGATATCGCGCACTGCGATTACCAGTTGATCTGTTCCTGGAATAGGGGATAAGCGAGCTTCGAATAGCTTCGCTTGAGCAGCAATTGTCAGTGGATATTCTATTTGGGTTAATTGATGGCGCTGATTGGCAGACTTGATTGCTTGGCTAAATTGTTTTGCTGCATGGGAGGGCAGTACCTCCGCCATTTTCTTGTTGATAAACTGCTCAGGCGACATGTACAAGTCGTCTGATTTTCCGGTATGGCATTCTAATATGATGCCGTCCGTATTGATTATAAAGAAAATATCCGGTAAAGCTTCAAAAACACTATTAATAAGAGCGTGTCGACGCTGTAATTCTTGGGAGCTTTGTAATTGTTGTTGCCAGTTTTTCTCTAACGTTTGTGCCATAACATTGAATTGCTTGGCTAGGACTCCAAGCTCGCCATGTCCCACGATGTCGGCTCTACTGCTCAAAGACTTAGTGGATAATGCATCGCCTACTTGGATCAGCCTTTTGATTGGTTTATGAATGAAGTAATGGGTGAAGCTTAGTAGCGCGATAATGATGAGTATTAAACATACCGTCAGAATACTCGCCTTCGTTATCAATTGTTGCCTTAACGAAAGAAAAACGGTGCTTACGTCATAAATTGCAATCAGCCTAACTACATCCGCGGACTTAACGACGGGCAGTTTAGGTGAAATGGGAATGGCAGCGAGAAAGTGCTGCAGATTAGGGTCAAATGTCACAGTGAGATCAAGAGTGCGTAGTGTTGTTGTGGCTTCTGCCTGACTGATAACTTGATTAAATACTTGTAGTCCAATCGCTGAGTGTTGGGTTTCGTTGATGAGCGTTTCTCCTTGAATAAGGAAGAGCGCTTTATATTTACTGTCAGAATAATAATCCTCGAGGGTCAGGCTAACTTGATTATTGTTGCCCTCCACAAACTCAGTAAAAAGATGTTTACCTAAATGGGTTAAATTTTGTTTTAGTTTTGTCTCATGGCTTTCGAGCAGCATGTCTCGTTGGTTAACATATGAAATGGAGACAATAAGAGACGAGATCACCAAGCCACAGAGTACTGTGCCCCAAGTCAGTGTTTGTTTTAAATTTATAGAAATAACCCGATTACTCATAAATAACCAATTCAATTACCCCGATCCCGTTGCGTTTATTTTTTCCTGCAGAGCACTTCAACATTAGTGTAGTCCAGCTGCAAAAACCTGTATCAAATTTGGGCGAATATTCTCGTGGTAGAGCGAGTACTATGACAATGGATTGTTGAGTTTTCGCATTAGGTCCAATCTCGTTTTCTTTCGCTTTGACCGCAAATGAATTGCTGTAAGCAATTTGGCTTTTTATATTGGTTAAAAAGAAAACAACAAAAGAGAAAATAATGAATAAGGTAGTTAAATGCACGCTGGTTACTATGCTTTGTGCATCAGTAAGCTCAGCGGCTCTCGCTTATGACAGGATCACGGGAAAAGCTTTCGCTAGTCGTTCTGAGGTTATTGCCACCCAGGGCATGGCGGCAACTTCTCAACCACTGGCAACACAAGTTGCAATAGAGGTATTGAAGCAAGGCGGAAGCGCCATAGATGCTGCAATTGCAGCCAATGCCATGCTTGGCTTAGTGGAGCCTACAGGTTGCGGTATTGGTGGCGACTTATTTGCGATTGTGTGGGACGCGAAGCAACAAAAGTTATTTGGTCTCAATGCTTCGGGGCGCTCACCAAAAAGCCTTTCGCTAGCAAAATTACAGCAGCAAGGCGATACAATTCCAAGCTATGGGCCGCTTCCTGTTTCTGTCCCCGGTGCGGTCGATGGTTGGTTTGAACTACACAACAAATTTGGCAAACTGCCAATGAAACAGTTACTTCAACCCAGTATCGACTACGCTAGAAGCGGCTTTCCAGTTTCTGAGTTGATTGCTTATTATATGCAGCGCTCGGTGTCGGCTCGTGAGCAATATGCCGGATTTAAAGAAGTATTTATGCCTGATGGGGAAATGCCTAAAAAGGGGGAGATATTTAAGAATCCGGCACTCGCTAATACCTATGAGTTACTTGCAGATAAAGGCCGCGATGCTTTTTATAAAGGCGAAATTGCTAAAGAAATTGACCGTTACATGAAGGCAAATGGTGGATACTTAAGTTACCAAGACTTGGCTGAGCACCACAGTGAGTGGGTTGACCCCGTAAGTGCTGATTATCGCGGCTACACATTATGGGAACTACCTCCCAATGGTCAGGGCATTGCCGCCCAGCAAATTCTCAATATTTTAGAAGGCTATGATATCAAGGCAATGGGATTCGACAGCCCAGAGTATATTCACACCTTTGTTGAAGCAAAAAAACTAGCCTTTGCGGATAGAGCAAAATACTACGCCGATCCAGACTTTAATGAGATACCAGTCGCGACACTTATTTCGCAAGCATATGCAGATAAAAGACGCGCATTGATTGATCCAAATAAAGCAGCAAAACGCGATCATGCAGGTCCTGTAGAAGGGGACACCATTTATCTTACGACTGCCGATAAAGAAGGGAATATGGTGTCGCTGATCCAAAGTAATTTCCGTGGTATGGGCTCGGGTATGACTCCAGCTAAACTTGGATTTGTCTTGCAAAATAGAGGCGAGCTATTTGCGTTAGATAAAAACCATTACAACGGTTATGCGCCGGGAAAAAGACCTTTTCACACCATTATTCCTGCCTTTGTCACAAAAGATGGTAAACCATGGATGAGTTATGGCGTGATGGGAGGCGCTACTCAACCGCAAATGCATGCCCAGATCCTGATTAATATGATTGATTTTGGTATGAATCTACAAGAAGCGGGCGATGCGCCTAGAATTTTGCACAGTGGTTCATCGCAACCAACCGGTGAAATCATGACTGATGGAGGGTATGTCAGTCTCGAGTCTGGTTTTTCCATGGAAACCCGTAGAGAGCTGATAAAAAAGGGTCACAAATTACAAGAAGCAGTTGGTCCCTATGGCGGTTATCAAGCGATTATGCGAGATGGTAAAACTGGAGTGTACTACGGTGCATCCGAAACAAGGAAAGATGGTCAAGCAGCAGGTTACTAAAAGCCTGTTTGAGTGGTGAAATGAACACGAATTGTAACAGTTAAAGCACTTCGCTTTTTGTTATCTTGATGTAATATCATTGTTGTTAAACGGAAATGTAAGGAACAAGAACATGACAAAAATAATAACAAAGCGAAGTGCCTTGTCGACGCTCGTTGCGGCGCTTTTAACTACTCAAAGTTGGGCGGTATTTGCTGACACCATTACCAATAATGTTTACTCAGAAAAAGGCTTAGCGGGCACGCTAACCCAAGAAAAAATCGACGATCAAAACTATAAAGCTAAAATTGAGTTCGGCTGGAACAACCGTCGGATCTTAATTGATGAAACCTTAAAGTTGAATGAAAAAGGACTACCCATCAATTTTAGTCTTAAAGGGCGTTCTGCTTTTGGCTCCGCAATTGATGAAACGTTTAGCTATAACAGAGGCATTGCGCAGTGGAAAAGTGTCAATGAATCAGGCATTAAGGCTGACGCGACACTCGATTTCTACGTACCGTCTAATAACCACCTTGCACTAGATAACGCGACGATGCGTTATGTTCTAAAAAATAATAAATACGAATTAGATGTTTACCCTCAAGGTAAAATGCTTATCGAAAAAATGAAGACGATGAAGTTGGGGGAGCAAACCGTTCATCTATTAGTAACGAGTGGTCTTAGTCTTACTCCTAATTTTGCATGGTATGACGACGATGGTAACTACTTCGCACAAAGTTGGGGATCAATGTATGTCTTGCGTGACGGCTATACCAAATCACAGTTCGAAGAGCTCGAGGCTATCCAAAAACAAGCCGAACAGCAGTATTTAGAAAACCTCGCTAGCAAGCTGACACATGATGTCCCTGCATTACTGATTGAAAATGTTGCCGTCTTTGATGGTGAGCAGAAAAAACTGCTGAAAAACCATGATGTGTTAATTAAAAATGGCAAGATTGTAGAAATAACTAAACATATTAAAAAACAAAATGGCGTAGCTAGCCTTGATGGAAAAGGGAAAACCTTGATCCCAGGGCTTTGGGATATGCACGGTCATTTATCAAAAGATAACGGTATTCTTAATATTGCGAACGGTGTTACCAGCGTTAGAGATATGGGGAACGATCATGACAATATTATGGAAATTGAAGCGCTCTTTAATACTAACCAAGTGCTGGGTTCTCGCGTGTACCGTGCTGGCTTTATGGATAAATACAGCGAAAACTCAGCTGGCTTAAGTGTAAAGTCACTGGAAGAAGCGCTTGAGACGGTCGACTTCTTTGCCGATAATGGCTATGTTCAAGTGAAGCTATATTCTTCTATCGATCCGAACTGGGTAAAGCCTATTTCTGAGCGTGCGCATAGTCGTGGATTGAGACTTAGCGGTCACGTGCCCGCGTTTATGACGGCAGAGCAAGCCATTGCAAATGGCTATGATGAGATTCAGCACATTAATATGCTGTTCCTGAATTTCCTTGCGGGTGAAGAAGTGGATACCAGAACACAAAAACGGTTTTCACTGATGGGAGAGCAAGCGTCAGGTTTATCACTCGATAGTCCACAGATGAATGCGTTCATTAAGCTACTAAGCGATAAGCGCATCGTTGTGGATCCTACTGTATCTACATTCAGAAGTTTATTGATGGCAGAAGATCAAAAGATCAATCCAGAATATGCTGCTATTTCAGAGCATATGCCAATTGCATTCGCTCGTGGTTTAAAAGGAGCTGAGATGCATGTTGATGAACAGTTTAAGCTGAGCTACCAAGAGTCGGGTGAAGCGATGCAACAAATGCTGAAAAAGCTCTATGACGCTGGTGTTCCAATGGTACCTGGAACGGATAACATTGCAGGCTTTACCTTGATCCGTGAGCTTGCGCTTTACGTTGATGCGGGTATTCCTGCGGCTGACGTGCTGAATATGGCAACGCTAGAGAGTGCCAAATTGATGGGCGTCGCACATCAAACCGGTTCAATTGCCAAGGGTAAAGTAGCAGATTTAGTGTTGATCGACGGCGATCCTCTTAAGGACATTACAGCACTGCAAAAAGCGACATTGGTGATCAAAG
The DNA here is from genome assembly GCF_041414765.1 of Pseudoalteromonas sp. DY56-GL79. Lineage (NCBI taxonomy): Bacteria > Pseudomonadati > Pseudomonadota > Gammaproteobacteria > Alteromonadales > Pseudoalteromonadaceae > Pseudoalteromonas > Pseudoalteromonas sp. DY56-GL79. Next base: position 35,657 of record NZ_JANHZS010000014.1, read on the forward strand.
GTGAGCAAGCGTTTAAGCCTGCTGAAATTTACCAAGCGATTGGAGTGAAGCCGTTTACTACCTCACCTTCGCTAAAGTAATATTAAGCACATTACAAAAGTAATAGTTTGATGCTGTAAGACCAGTGCAAATAAATATAAAACTTGCACAGGTCTTACTTTCGTTACCTCGATATCAGGCTAAATTGTATTTCTGAGTTTTATCAAAAATGTTTCTAAAACAGAGGCTTGTTCAGTAAGTGAACAAATCGTTCTGACTTTCCTGTTACTACCTAATAAAAAGTTCCTAAAAGCGGTTCGGTGTAATCTTGTGTAATGGATAAATTTACTTTTTTGTTAATAAAGCGGTTTATTTATCAGTTTCTTGTGCTAGCCTTTTTCAGTACAGATCATGAGTCGTTGATGTGAAGCCACACAAATTGTGTGTGTTTTACCAGCTTAAGTATGGTCTTTTTTATAACTCTATTTGAGACTTTGATGTCGTCACCCTCGCTACAAAGATGGTAAAAAAGTTGCCATATTCAAGCGTTAAAGTGACAGTGAGTGATTACAGCAATGTTGTATGCATGCTGCAAGCAAATAGCAAAAGGTGCTGTTGATTAACTTGGCTCGCGGTTTTAGCGGTTAGTTAACCTTTATAGATATACCCTACAAACGTTCTCCTACTTAAGTGGGTACTGTGTTTGTTGCGGTTAAGTAATTGATTGGTTTTTTACAACGTTACTGATGGTTAACTGTCGCAAGCCAAATTGATACTGCTCGCGCTGTTGCCAAAGGAATCCCAACCAAGTTATGGGGATGGCATGAATACAAATATTGTTACTATACTCGCGGGTTTAGCGCGTACTCGATCTCAAGATATTGCCTATCAGTATTTTTACGATGAGGCATTACCAAGTAAAACCATTTCCTACCAAGAGCTGCATGAGCGTGCAGCCTCTATTGCTGAGAAATTGAGTGAATATTTTGAACCGGGTGACAGAGCCTTATTACTGTACAACTCTGGGTTTGAATTTATTGAGGCCTTTTTTGCTTGTTTATACGCAGAAATTATTGCAGTACCGGTCTATCCTCCTAAAAAGAATCAAAATGTTGATCGTCTGCGCGCCATCATCGAAGACGCAGGTGCCAAAGGTGCGCTTACCAGTGAAAAGATCAATGAAATCGCCAAGCCATTGCTTGATTCTGAGCCAAGTCTAGCGCAGTTAGCACTATTTACTACCGATAACATTGCACTTAAATCGACGACTCAACAGTGGCCTCGTGCACAGATCCGTGGTGAGCAACTGGCATTTTTGCAATATACCTCAGGCTCGACGGGCACACCTAAAGGCGTAATGGTAACCCACGACAATATTCTTGATAATCAGGCGCTAATGAAAGAAGCGTTTGGTCACGATAGCAACTCTTCGATTGTAAGTTGGTTGCCTCATTTCCATGATATGGGACTGATTTTTGGCATTATGCACCCAATCTACATTGGTGCGACAGCGGCGCTGATGAATCCGGCTTATTTCCTGCAAAAACCGCTACGTTGGCTAAAACTGCTTTCACAAACCAAAGCATTGACGTCAAGCGCGCCAAACTTTGCCTATGACCTGTGTGTGGACACCGTCAAAGATGAAGATCTTAAAGACTTAGATTTGTCCCATTGGCGCTCAGCATTAAATGGCGCAGAACCAGTGCGTGCCAGCACGTTAGAGCGCTTTTATCAAAAGTTTAAAGTGTGTGGCTTACAAAGAGAAAGTATCGCACCTTGTTACGGCATGGCAGAAACCACCTTATTTGCAACAGGTGGACGTCTTCTAGAAAAGCCAAGGGTATTACGTATTGATGCGACCAAGTTACAGCAGGGTAAAGCCGAACAAGTCGCAGATGAAGATACAGTAGATGCGTTTTATGCGTTAGATGTGGCTGATGAACAGCAGCCTTATTACGCAGTATCTTCTGGCGTGAGTTGGGGCGAGCATAGTATTGCGATTGTTAACCCAGAGTCTTTTGAAGCCTGCAATAATGGTGAAACCGGAGAAATTTGGGTAACTGGACCAAGTGTAGCAAAGGGATATTGGAATAACCCAGAAGCAACTAAGGCTACGTTTCATGCCAGAATTAAAGGTGCTGACGAGCGGGCTTATCTGCGTACTGGTGATTTAGGCTTTATCCTGCGTGGGGAATTATTCGTTACAGGACGCGCCAAAGACGTGCTTATCTTCCGCGGTAAAAACTACTACCCGCAAGATATAGAACTTACGATTACAGAAGCAAGCGATAGCTTAGAGCAAAATGGCGGTGCGGCGTTTTCGGTAGCTTCCAATGGCGATGAAGAACGTTTGGTGATTGTGCAGCAAGTTAAGCGTACCGCGCTTAGAAAGTTAGATACTGAGAAGGTATTGCAGCAGATCACCGCTGCGATCGTTGAGCACCACGGCATTACGCCTTATGACATCGTATTGATAAAGCCTGGTCGCATTCATAAAACATCGAGCGGTAAAATTCAGCGCCAGGAGAATAAACGCAGTTATTTAACCGATAATTTTGAAGTAATTGCGCGTGCCCGTGAAGAAGCTACGCCACAACAAGCTGAGGTGTCATCATCCTCATCGTCACTACAGCAAATTCAGCGGTTATTACAAGAGTTAGTCGCACAAGAAATAGATAAGCCCGCGCGTAGTTTGGATATCGACGCGCCATTCTTGGCATTAGGTGTGGATTCGATGAAAGCGGTGCGGATCTCAGGGGAGTTAATGGAAGTACACGAGCTAGATCTTGAGCCTACGGTACTTTACGAATATCCCTCAATTCGCGAACTAGCCCAGTATTTAAGTCAGTTTAGTACGCTTACTCAAGCTCTAGGACAGACAGAGCTTAACGAGTCGAAAGGTACTACTGAGCAAACGAATAAGACGCAAGCCTCTCGCCGAACTGAAGATATTGCGGATACAGATATTGCCGTGATTGGCATGGCCTGTCGTTATCCTTCAGCAAATGGGCTTGAGGCATTTTGGCAGCTGTTATGCCAGCAGGGCGATGGCATCACCACGCCAGATCCCAAGCGCCAGCAGCTTTGCCCTAACCTTGAAGCCGACCGTCTCGGTGGCTATTTAGAGAATGTCGATGAGTTTGACGCTGCATTATTCGGCATCTCGCCACTCGAAGCTAAGCATATCGACCCACAACATAGATTATTGCTCCAAACGACTTATCACGCCATACAGCATGCTGGTTACCAACCCGCCACGCTCGCAGGTAGCGATATTGGCGTGTATGTTGGTATATCGCAAAATGACTACTTTTTATTGTCGCAACAACAGCAAAAAAGTACCGCGTATTTAGGCACGGGTACAGCGCTGAGCATTGCTGCAAACCGCATTTCTTATAGCTTTAATTTTACCGGCCCTAGTGTGGCGATTGATACGGCGTGCTCGTCATCGCTGGTGGCGCTTCATCATGCAATTCAAGCACTAAGAAATGGAGAAACGAACGCGGCATTGGTAGCGGGCGTTAATCTTATTCTGAGCGATGATGTGACTAAGGCCTGTGAAAACGCACAAATGTTGGCAGCAGACGGCCATTGCAAAACTTTTTCACAGGCAGCGGATGGCTATGTGCGAAGTGAAGGCGTTGGGGTGGTGATGCTAAAGCCGCTACAACAAGCCATGGCAGACAACGACCCGATTGTTGGTGTACTCAAAGGCAGCGCAATTAATCAAGACGGCCGCAGCAATGGTATTACTGCGCCAAATAGTGCCGCGCAACAGGCAGTGATCAATGCAGCCCTTGGTAATGCCAAGATGCAGGCGGGAGATATCCACTATGTGGAAACTCATGGCACGGGTACGGAGCTTGGCGATCCTATCGAGATCACTGGGTTAAACCGCACGTATGGAGAACACCATAGTCGTCATAATCCGGTTATTCTCGGTGCGGTAAAAGCGAATATTGGCCACCTTGAGTCCGGCGCGGGTATTGCTGGACTTATCAAAACGCTACTGTGTTTACAGCATGGGCAAATTCCTGCGCAGCGTTATAGTGAGGTGTTAAATCCGCATATTCCATGGCAAAAACTTCCGTTTATGGTGCCGCAAAGCATGCAGACATGGCCTGTACAACAGGGGGGAATAAGAGCCGCTGGATTAAGCTCGTTTGGTTTTGGTGGTACTAATGCACATGTGATCTGCGCACAGGCTCCAGCGCCTAAACCCGACACACAAGCTGAAGTAACACCGCCTTCGTTTTATCTATTGCCTCTCGCTGCTAAATCGAAAGCTGCATTGCAGCATCTTGCTGGTCACTATAGTGAACGATTGTCGAGTCTGACTCCTCAAGCGTTTGATGACTTTTGTGCACAAAATGCCGAGCAAGTGCCGCTTAAAGGTGTGCATAAAACGTTTAGTGGTGTGAGTAGAGAAACACTTATTTCGCAACTGAATACTTCTATTATTGCCGAACAGTCCTCGGTAAATGCTGCGCCAGAAGTTGTGTTTTTGTTCACCGGACAAGGTTCGCAATACCCCTTGATGGCTCACGCTTTATATCAACACCACGCAGTGTTTCGTAGCCAGTTAGATGACATTGACAGTTTGGTTGGCGAGCGCTTTGGTGCACGCCTGTTGGATGTGTTATTCGATGAAAAGTATAGTGAACTACTGGCGCAAACGCGTTGGACGCAAGTGAGCTTGTTTGCCGTTGAATACAGCTTGGCAAACTTATTGATGTATTATGGGGTAAAGCCATCTCAGCTGCTCAGTCATAGCGTTGGTGAGTATGCAGCGGCTTGTATTGCGGGTGTGTTTTCGCTTCGTGATGGCGTTGAGTTGATTGCAGCGCGTGGTCAGCTAATGCATGAATTACCGATAAAAGGCAGCATGATCGCCGCAAGGTGTGATGAAATAGTCGCACGCAATTGCTTGAGCGAGACTCAGGGGCAAGTGGTTATCTCAGCCTTCCATGGTGAGGCAGGGGTAGTATTCTCCGGTGCTGATGAAGCAATCACGGCCCTCAGTGAGGTGCTAGCAGCACAGCAAATTAAAGTAAAATCTCTGCATACGGCAAACGCTTTCCACTCTCCATTGATGACTCCCATGTTAGACGCCTTTAGGGAAGTCGCTGAACAGGTTAGATTTCAACAGCCTCTGCTGCCTTTTGTTTCATCCATGACAGGACATGTAGAGAGCGCACGTATCGCAACAGCTGAATATTGGGTTGAGCAAATTATGGCACCGGTTCGCTTTGTTGACTGTGTAACTGCTCTGGAGTCACTAGAGCATGGCTTAGCGATTGAGCTTGGTCCCAAACCTATTTTGAGTGGCTTACTGCAAGAAAACAGTAATGACAAAACGCTCAATTATGCCCATGTATTGCACCCCAAAGGCGATGACAGCATGAAGTTCGTCGAGTGTTTAGGCACATACCTCGATTTAGGCGGGGCGCTCGAATGGCAACAGGTGTATGGCAATCGCCCGAGCGCTAGAGTGAGTTTGCCGCAATATCCATTTGATTGCAGTTCATACTGGATTTTTGGTACTGAACAATCACAGCTCGAAGCACAGACAGTGGTAGAAGCGAGTGACCGTGATGCTCAGATCCGCAGCTTTGTGCTCAATACCCTAGCGGGACTCTTGTCGATGCCCGCTGATGCTATCCAAACCAACCTTCCGTTGTTAGAAATGGGGGTTGATTCGTTGATGATCATGCAGGCCGTTAGAGTATACGAGCGGGAATTCGGTTTAGAGTTTAGTGTTCGTCAATTTTATCAAGAGCTCAGCGATGTCGATAAGTTAGTAGCCTATATTCAACGCCATAGTGACTATCTCAAAGCACCGCAAGGTCCTCAACAAGCGGGCAGTTTGCCATCACCTGTATCGGTAACGACTGATACGCCAAAAGGTAGTGTAGTAGGGGCTGACAATCAGACGCTTGTCGCTATCTATCAGGCGCAATTGCAGGCGGCAAGCACTGTGACCAACGCTGAAGCAAGAGCCGCGTTAGAAGCTGTAGTAGGGCAGCAGTTACGCCATATACAGGGCGTGAAAGTTGAAAACAGTGCAGTTACCTCAACAGCAACCTTGGTATCAAAACCCCATCCAAGCAGAGCCCAATCTGTATTACCTGGGGCACAACAAAAACAAGTGCAGCGTGCCAATAGTAGCCCGGCCATACGCCAACATCTTGCTGCATTGAGTGATGCTTACATTGCGAAAACGCACAGTTCAAAAGCGCTAGTGAGCGAATATCGCGCACGCCTTGCGGATTGCCGTGCTTCGGCGGGTTTCAGACTGTCGAGCAAAGAGCTACTTTATCCGGTGTTTTCTAAGCGCTGTGAAGGCGCATATATCTGGGATATCGATGATAATCGCTATATTGATATCACCATGGACTTTGGTACTAACTTATTTGGTCATAACCCTGACTTTATCAAAAAAGCACTGGCGCAACAGCTTGAAGCCGGGATGCAACTGGGGCTTGCAAGTCCTGATGCGCCCGAGGTTGCTGCACTTATCTGTGAACTGACTGGGCTTGAGCGTGCATCGTTTTGTAACTCTGGTACAGAGGCGGTCATGACGGCGCTACGTTTGGCAAGAACAGTGACTAAGCGCGATAAAATTGTTCAGTTCTCAGGCGCGTACCATGGTCACTATGATGGTACTTTAGCTACTGAGTCGCCAGAGCAAGGCGTAGAGGCAATGTGCGCTGGAGTGCGCTACGGCGCAATCTCCGATAATCTCGTTTTACCTTATGGTGATGATGAGTCGCTAGAGGTTATTACCCGAGAGGCGCAACATATTGCCGCGGTGATTGTTGAGCCGGTACAAAGCCGTCATCCTGAAAATCAACCTTGGGCGTTTTTACGTAAACTACGTACGCTCACTGAAGCGCATGGTATTGCCCTCATTTTTGACGAAATGATCACCGGCTTTAGAGCACATCCCGGTGGTGTTCAAGGTTTGATAGGGGTTAAGGCCGATATGGCAACCTACGGCAAAATCGTCGGTGGTGGTATGCCTATCGGTGTGGTCGCGGGGGCCGCTACCTACCTCGATGCCATTGACGGCGGCAATTGGCAATACGGAGATGACTCCTACCCCTTGACCGATACCACCTTCTTTGCTGGGACTTTCTGCAAACATCCAATGACCATGGCAAGTGCCAAAGCAGTGTTGCAAGCTATTCAGTCGCAAGGTCCAGCGTTACAACAAGGAATCAACGACAAAACCGCGGCATTTAAAGCACATCTCAATGCGTTTTTTGAAACCCATGACGTACCCATTCGAATAGAAGCGTTTGCCTCATTATTCCGTTTTCGCTTTTCGCAAAATCTTGATGTGTTCTTTTATGAAATGCTAGAGCGCGGTGTGTTTATCTGGGAAGGGCGAAACTGCTTTTTCAGTGCCGCCCACACAGATGAAGACATTACAGCGGTGATAAACGCAGTGGAAGCCAGTGTACTTAGCTTAAAACGTGCGGGCTACTTTGGTGAAACGAGCCAAAGTGATGACGATGCTGCATTTCCACTTAGTCATAGCCAGCAGCAGCTATTAGCGATGGCGTTGACCTCTAGCGAAGGGGCGAGTGCATATCAATTACAAGCGATATTAAAGCTCTCCGGTAAGCTCGATTTAGCGCGGCTGCAACAAGCTATTACTGCGGTCTGCCGCGACTTCCCAATCTTGCGTTTTGGTGTCGATAGTGACCGCTTAATGCAATATTGCCGAGTGGAAAAAGCCGAGTTGCATGTTGAGCCATGGAACGAAGAAGACCAAGTAACATTGCAAACGCGGTTATCCGCGCTGCGTTATCAATCGTTTGATTTTGCAAAAGACCCACTTTGTAGAGTGACGCTGTTGAGTGATGGCAAAGCGCAGCACTATCTAAGTGTTGTGGCCCATCATGTGATCTGTGATGGGCTTTCACTACAAATGGTGCTGGCAGCAATCGCTGAGCGCTACAATCAAGATGCAAAACAAAATGAGGTGGCGAGCCGAGCGGTCTCTTTTAGTCACTACGTTGATAGCTTGCAGGCATATTCGCATTCACCGGAAGCCGCAAAAAACCAAGCTTTTTGGCACCAGTGCTTAGCGAGTTCAACACCACTTGAGCTGCCAAAATCAACGACGGTGAGCGTGGCTTCATACCAAGTTAATCAGCTCACATTACCCATTTCTTCGAGTGCAATCCGAAATACTGAGAGCCTTGCTCAGTCTTTACGCTGTGGGCAATTTGCGACAATGCTTGCACTTTATTGCTTGTGGCTACACAAGTTAAGCGGCCAGACTGTGATAAGTGTAGGAGTGCCGGTATCGGATAGGCAACGACTGGCATCGCAGTTTGAGCCTGAGTTACTCGACCAAGCGTTACTGGGCTATTGCACCAATATCTTGCCCATTGTGGTTGATATAGCTGGCCTTAGCACTATCGGTGAGCTGGTACAGCGGGTGCAAAATACTTTACTTGATGCCTTTGATCACCAAACTCATCCGTATGCAAGCCTTGCCGATGATCAGCTAATTCTACCTAGCACTATGTTTAATCTAGATAAAGTCACCACTTTGCCGAGTTTTAATGGGCTAGAAGTTGAGGTACAGCCAAGTGTAGCTAAATTTGGCCAATTTGAACTGACGACAAATATGACCTGTGTTGCGGGACAGTGGTCACTGTTAGTGGAATATCACACAGCGAAATTTGATACTGAGTTAATGGCCCAGTACGTGGCTAAGTTTGTCCATTTGCTGTCGCAGGTTCAAGGCAACACACCGATAGGGGCTCAAAATGAGCTGATACAAAGTAGTGATGATGTGTATCGATTGGTTGAGTTACCGCTAGAGCAAGAGAAATCGGTTAAGGTCGCGACGAGTTTCGTTGAAACTTGGCAGCACAATGTGTCGCGTTGCAGCGCACGTACGGCACTGGTAACGGATGATGTGAGTCTCAGTTATGAGGCACTAGATTCGCGTGTTAACCAACTCGCTCACTACTTGATGAAGCAGCAGGTAACGCCCAATAGTATCGTGGCGGTGGCATTACCACGCAGGGTGGAGCTGTTGATAGCACTCATGGCGGTGATGAAAGCTGGAGCGGCATTTTTACCACTCGATCTCACCTTTCCTGACGAGCGCATCGCGCATATCTTAGAGGATGCCAAAGCGAGTGTTGTGCTGTGTGATGCCAGCAGTGCAGAGTCTGCGTTATTCAATCATGGTCGTTTCAAGCGAGTCTGTATGGATAGCGATGCCGAAGACATTGCCAAAAGTTCGACTCGCAGCCCAAGCTTGCTAATTCAAGCTCAGCAGCGTGCTTACGTGATTTATACCTCTGGTTCCACGGGGTTACCCAAGGGCGTTGAAGTTAGTCACGGGGCATTTGCTAATCTGCTTGCGTCTATGTGTCGTGAGCCGGGGCTGGTGACAGATGACCGCTTATTGGCCATTACCACAGTGGCATTTGATATTGCCTTGCTAGAGTTGTTTGGGCCGTTACTCGTTGGTGCGTCGGTGGTGCTGGCAAGTGATGAAAGTATTAGCGATCCTGCTGTGCTTGGCGAGCTTATTGAACAGCAGCAGATCACGGTGATGCAGGCAACGCCAACGCTATGGCAATTAGTGTTAAATGCGGCGCCAGCACGTACTTCTGGCATAAAAGTATGGAGTGGCGGTGAGTCTTTACCTCAGGCACTGGCCGCGCAGTTACTTAGTCACAGCAAAGCGGTTTATAACTTATACGGGCCAACCGAAACCACGATTTGGTCGGCGGTGGCATATATCGACAATGCCGCAGAGATAACCATTGGTAAAGCGATACAAAATACTAGCTTATTTGTGCTCCCAACCGAGTGTCATGGTGAAGGGTTGCCTTTACCCGATGGCGTATGGGGCGAGTTATACATTGGTGGTAGTGGTGTTGCTATGGGTTATTTACATCAAGCGGAGCTGACCAAGCAGCGCTTTATCAATCATCAATTTACCGCTTCCATTAGCCGCCGTTTATACAAGACGGGAGACAAAGCGAGGCGTTTAGCTGATGGCCGCTTTGAAGTAAAAGGACGCTTAGATAATCAAATTAAACTCCATGGTCACCGTATAGAGCTTGGCGATATTAGCCATCATTTGGGGCGGATACTCAATATTAGTGAAGTCGATGTTTGCGTACAAACGCTAGAAACTGGCCCATGTCTGTGTGGTTATATGATTGATGATGGTGAGCTATCAACTGAGTGGTCTTCGCCTCGGCTGCGCCAAGCGCTCGGTGAATGGTTACCAAGTTACATGGTGCCTGAGCATTTTGTTTGGTTAAGTCAATGGCCGATGACACCAAATGGTAAGCGCGACCGAAAAGCACTACCAATGCCTGCTGCTGAGCAAGTATCAGAAATATGCACGTTGGCTCCTCGCACTGAAACAGAAAAACAGCTACATCAACATTATATAGCGCTTCTCCCTGTTGAGCAGCTGGGCGTCACAGTACGTTTTGTGGATAGCGGCGGCAATTCGGTGATTGGTATGCAGTTGGTATCGAGACTCAACCGAGCTTTCAATATTAAATTGACCATTGGCGACATCTTTGAGCACGCCTGTATTGCAGAGCTTGCTGAGTGTATCGAAGCGCTAAAACAAGCTCATGATGCTATTTCGGTGGAGCCGCAGACTCCAAACGTAGAGAAAGTCAGTGATATTGTAAGCGACCGAGATTTGAGTGCTGCGCTAAGTGATAAATCTATGACGGAGATGGACTTGTAATGATGGAAAACTTTGCAATAAAACAGTGGTTAGATGAGCTGGACCGTCAACAGATTTATGTTTATTTACAGCAGGATAAATTAAAACTTAGAACACCGCATGGGCAGGTGCCTGAGGGTATTCTGGATAAGATAAAGGCGCACAAAGCTGCGCTTATCACCTACCTTCAAGGACAGCAAAAGCAATCTGCTGCGCTCTCGGCAGCACAGCAAAGAATGTGGTTTATTGATAAATATGAAGGGGGCACTGCGGCGTACAACATGGCTGGGCTAGTTAAGTTATCGCAGCCATTTTCAGTCACGGACATTGAACAAGCGTTGAGCCGCTTGATAGCTAAATACGATATTTTGAGAGCACGATTTATCACGGTTGAAGGGAAGGTCGTGCAGCAAATTGAACCTGCTGAGGCGATGAAAATTGCTGTGATGACCGTGGATGAAGAAGTGCTACCCAATCAGCTACCAGAGTCGATTAAACAGGCTGTGCGATATCAGTTTGATCTTGCCAACGAGTCGCTGCTGCAAGTGACGGCTTTAGTGAGTAACTCTCACACTGTTTGCCGCTGGTTACTCGTTAACATGCATCATATTATTAGTGATGGCTGGAGCGTGACTGTATTTATCAACGCACTGCTGTATGAGCTATCGGAGGCGTGTGTTGAGCTTCCCGATTTACAGTATGTTGACTATGTGCACTGGGAGCAACAATTAAGGCAATCCCCAGACTATCAACAACAATTGGCTTATTGGACTGAGCAGTTAGAGGCATTTACACCGTTTGAATTGCCCACCAGCTATCCAAGAAAAAAAGAAAAGCAGTACCAAGGTGACACGGTTCGCTGTGCGTTTAACGCAGAGCAAATACAACGATTAGATAAAGCTTGCCACAGCGATGGCGTAACACATTTTACCGCCTTGCTGGGCGTGTTTTACATCTTGCTTTATCGCTACAGTGAGCAAGCCGATATTACTTTAGGGGTGCCGGTTGCAAATCGTCAGCAAAGCGAGTTTGAAGCTATGCTTGGCTGCTTTATTAATACCTTGCCACTGCGTATGCAGATAAACGGCCATCACTCCATGAGTGAGGCGATTAAGGCGCTGCAATACAAAGTATTGCAAGGGCTTAGTAATCAAAACGCTGCCGTGGAAGACATCATTGAAGCGCTGGATCTACCAAAATCCGCTGCGCATTCCGCCTTGTTTCAAGTGTTATTTAACTACAATGGTGTAGCAAGTAGCAAGGTGTCGGTAAATAACCAATTAGAAGCCGAGTTAATTGCCCTAGATAATGGCACTGCAAAATTTGACTTAACCCTATCTGTTGATGATACAGATGATGGCCTTGTGTGTGACTTTGTTTATGCAACAGGGCTTTATGACCATGCGCTTATTCAGCAATTTGCCGTTGACTATTTGGCACTCGTCCAGTGCTATTGTGCTAAAGAGGCGCTGCCAATTGACGACTTGGTGCTCAAATCAACGAACGTACCAACAACAGCGGCGGGTATCAATCACAACATCAGCCAGCCGATGCTTGTGCCGCAAGCAATCAGAGATATAGCGCAAACCCAAGGCGAGGCGATTGCAGTGGTTGTGCCAAGCAGCAATGGCGAAGCATCGCGGACCCTGACGTATCAGCAGCTACAATCTCAAAGCCTACAAATTGCCAACAACTTAGATGTTTCAGCGTCAATCATTGCGCTGATAACAACGGGTGATATGAGTGACATTGTCACTATGCTTGGCGTAATGCAAAGTGGCCGCGCGTATCTACCTATTGATGGCAATATGCCCACTGCCAGAGCGCTACAAATGCTAGCGCAAGCTAATTGTAATACGGTGGTGGTAAGTGTCGAGCCGCCACTTTGCCAAGCGCTACGAGATGCGGGCATTCAGGTGCTTACATATAGTGAGCTGAGCCAAAACAAGGGAGCGCCGCAGCAAACTTATTCACCAAGTTTTGATGATAGCGCGTATGTGTTGTTTACTTCTGGTTCTACTGGTGTGCCCAAAGGGGTTGAGATCAGCCATGGCGCGCTGAGTCACTATTGTAGCAGCATCGCAGCGAGATTGAGTTACAACCAAGATACGCGAGCGGGCGTGGTCACAGGACTTGCCACGGATTTATGCTTAACGGCTGTCTACCCGGTGCTTACTCATGGCGGCACTGTGGTACTCACTCTTGCAAACCAAGCGCCAGAACCTGCTGAAATCGCAGCCAAGTTAGTAGCTGAGCAAGTTAATTTGATTAAATTAACCCCTTCTTTTGCCGCGGTGCTTTTGCCTCAGTTTGCTGAGCAAAAGCCCGCTATTTCGCAGTGGGTGTTAGGTGGAGAAGCATTAGGTGAGCAGCTTGTTGATAGCATTCGTGCGCTGACACCAAGGGCGCGTATTTTCAACCATTATGGTCCGACGGAGGCTTGTGTTGGAGTGGTTTGTCATGAAGTCACTGACAGCAGACTAACCGGCCACAGTTACCCAATCGGTACGCCGTTGGCACATGTTACTACCTGCGTACTCAACAAACAGGGGAAGCTAACACCCGCTGGCATGCCCGGTGAGCTCTATATTGGCGGGCCGAGCCTCGCCAAAGGGTATATAAATGCGCCTTCAGAGACCGCAGCTCAGTTTACAAGTAGCTTGCAACATAGTGCCCAATGCGCCCGTTTTTACCGCAGTGGTGATAGCGTTAGACTGAATGCGAGCGGCGAGCTTGAATTTCTCGGTCGAATTGACAAACAAGCGAAAATTCGCGGTTACCGCGTTGACCTTAATGAAATAGAAGTTGCACTGTTAGCGCTTGATGAGGTATCGCAGGCTGCAGTCGTGGTGCGCAAGCTCGGCAAACAAGATGCTTTGGTTGCTTTTGTGGTAAGTATTGATGGCAGCCAGTGCGCCGCAACCAATCTGCGCGAGGTGATCCGTCAAGGCTTGAAGCGTCGCTTGCCTGAGCCGATGATCCCAAGCTGGATAGAGCTTTGCCAGCACTTACCCACCCTGAGTAATGGCAAGATAGACCGTCAACAATTACAGTCTTTGGCACTAACTTCTCAAAGCCAAAGTAGTGAGGTGACAAGTGCGCTGCAGCGACAGTTAATCACACTCTATCAAACCTTAACGGGCGCACCAGAAGTGGGGCTGCACGATAGCTTTTTCAGCATCGGTGGTCACTCCTTATTGGCAATGCAATTACTCAATGAGCTAAGAGCCCAGCTCTCGGTGGAGGTGAGCTTAAAGCAAGTATTTGCCAATCCTAGCGTATTTGAACTAAGCGAGATACTGGCTAACTCTCAGTCACAGTCGTCTTTACCAAGTCTACAACCTGCGCCATCACAGCCTAGTTATCCTTTATCATTTGCACAGCGGCGCTTGTGGTTTGTTGACCAGCTGCAAGGGCACAGCAACCAGTATAACCTACAGGGCATATTTCAATTGCAAGGCAAGCTGAATGCTGAGGCCTTAGAGCAAGCCTTTATTGCTGTGATTAAGCAACATCCAGTCTTGGCGTTTAATTACCATCAAAATGCGCAAGGAGAACCGCACCAAAGCATTAACCTTGATGCTCGATTTACCCTGGTTAAGCACGACTGGACAGATAAATCTGCTGAGCAACAAGCACATGCGTTAGAGCAGGCTATCGCAAAAGATTACGCAACCAGCTTCGATTTAAGCCGTGATTTAATGCTGCGCGCCAGTCTTTATCAACAAGAGGCGATGCAGGCTACGCTAGTGATCACCTTACATCATATCGCTGCCGATGGTTGGTCTATTGCGTGTTTGAGTGAGGCTTTAAGACAGGCATACAAAGCTGCGCTCAGCAGCGAAACCTTACCGCTACAAGAGGTGCATTACGTTGATTATGTAATGTGGCAACAGCAGCTGGAACAGGGGTCGCTATGGCAACAGGAACTAGACTATTGGCGTATGCAATTACAAGGTCTGCCCAAAGTTCATGAATTACCGCTTGATTACCACAGAGAAGCGAAAATTTCACCTCGCGGCGCCTTAGTGATTGAGTCCATACCTGCGTCGCTGGTCAGTGCGCTTCGAGCGTATCAAACTCGCTCAGGACAAACCTTATTTGTGTTACTGCAAACGCTATTTTCATTGTGGTTAAGCCGCTTTTCTCAACAGCGCGATGTGGTTGTTGGTACGCCGGTATCAGGACGTCACCTCAAAGCATTTGAAAGTATGATTGGTAATTTTATCAATACCTTAGTGCTTAGAAGCGAATGGAGTGAAGACACCAGTTTTACCCAAGCGCTACAGCAAACCCAAGGCTTACTCAATGACGCGTTGCAATATCAACATATTCCCTTCGATGTGTTAGTGGATGAGTTAGACATTGAACGCTCAAGCGCCCAGCATCCGCTGCATCAAATCGTGTTTCGGGTAAATAATCAGGTAAATGAAAACCTTACGCTAGCGCAACTGGAAGTGACGCCCTGCCAAAGTAAAGTACGCGGTGCCAAACTAGATTTAGAAGTCGCAGTGATAGACGAGGGGGATGTACTCACCGTTGAATGGCTTTATGACAGCAATTTGTGGCAAGAAGCGAGTGTGGTTAGTTTTCATCAGCAGTTTTGTTATGTGTTATCGCAATGTCTTGCAGAGCCAAATACCCCGTTGTCAGCATTGTCATTGTGGCCCGCTGAGCAGCAGTTAGCGCTATTAAAACAGCAGCAAAGTGTTGCGGTAGAAGTGACAGAGCAGCAGCCATGGGTGACTCAGTTTAGTCAGGCTGCTCTTCAGACACCACTACAGACTGCGGTGCGCATGGGGGAATTCACTTGTAGTTATCTCACCTTAGAAAAATGCGCGAACCAACTTGCTAATAGCTTATTAGAAATGGCATTTGCCGAGCAAAGTCGCATTGCTATTTTACTGCCGTCTTCAAGTTACATGGTGGCTGCGGTGCTGGCAATATTAAAAGCGCGCCATACCTATGTGCCCATTCATCATGACACGCCAACCGATACCTTAGCCTATATCATGGATGATGCAGACATCGTATTGACGCTGGCGCTAAGTGAAGATGCCGAGCGCTTGATTGAAGCCGGTAGTGACTTTTTGTTGCTTGATGATTTGTTCGAAGCCGAAGGGAACTTTGCGTTTTACGATACCAGTTTGTTGGTAGATGAAGACGCATCTGCATTTAACCAAGCCGAGCTTGCCTATGTTATTTATACCTCAGGTTCAACCGGGCAGCCAAAAGGGGTGCCCATTAGTCATGGCAACCTCAATAATTATCTGCGTTTTGCGTCTCAGCGCTACTTGCCACAATCGGGTGGCATAACCAAGGCCGTACTCAGTACACCGCTGGCGTTTGATGCGACGGTGACCGCCTTAGTGCCTATTTTAATGCGAGGCGGTGAGCTTGAGCTGCTTCCTACGGACGCCGAATTGTTACCTGCGTTACATGAACAGATTTTTGCCGCTACGGAAGCCAAGTTATTCAAGTTAACACCGGCTCACTTACGCGCGGTATTTGCATTAAGTGACGCACAAACTCATAACAATATCGCCCACCGATTTGTGGTTGGCGGTGAAGGGCTAAGCGCAGCTTTGGTTGATAAGCTGATGGATAAGCTCTCTAACGCCCAGTGGATAAACGAATATGGCCCAACAGAGGCAACAGTCGGCTGTAGTATCTATGCTGTAAGCCGTGAGTCGCGCCACCTGTTAGCGGGCCACGAAGAAGTGCCTATCGGTCATACTATCGATAATATGACCCTTGCGGTAGTCGACGAATTTGGTGAACTGGCTTTACCTAACATGCCCGGAGAGCTTTGGTTGGCGGGAGATGGGGTGTGTGAAGGCTATATTAATCTCGCGAGTGTGACGCAAACACGCTTTGTTGAGCAAGCAGTGCCTGCGTCTGGTACTTCAAGCATGCGTTGGTATCGCAGTGGCGACAAGGCAAAGTGGCAGGCGAATGCGCGCGGTGAGGCTGACTACCTTTGTTATTTAGGGCGGTTAGACGAGCAAGTAAAACTGCGAGGCTACCGTATTTCTCTTGTGGCAATCGCCCATCAAATCGACGCGTTGGCGCAAGTAAAAAGCTGCGCTGTGAGTGTTGATGAAGCACAAGAAAGCCTAGTGGCTCATGTGGTTTTAAATGGTGAGGCTAAGCTCACACTCGTGCAGTTGCGCCAAGCTTTATCGCAGTCGTTGCCCAGTTATATGTTACCTGCCGCGCTGGATATCGTTGCTGATCTTCCACTGACTGCAAACGGAAAAGTAGACAAGCAAGCATTACAGCTTGCCTATCAGGCTCAGGCGAAAAGCCAAGAGGTCGCTGAGGTAATTGATGGATCTAAGCTCACGGACATACAGCGTTATTTACTTGAGTTATATCGTGAGCTACTGCCGAGCCAAGTACAGAGTATTAACGATAGTTTCTTTGACTTAGGCGGGCATTCTCTGCTTGCCATAAAAGTGATAAGCCGAGTGCGCAGTGAGCAGCGGCGAGATATCACCTTACCACAACTCTTTGATGCGCCAAGTATTGTAGCGTTTGCTGAAGTAATAACCGCAAGTTCGATGATTGCACACAGCCATACCATTGAGCCAGTATCAAGAGCCCAAGCGTTACCTCTGTCTTTTGCTCAGCAGCGTTTGTGGTTAATTGACCAGTTACATGAGCAGAGTCTGCAATACCATATGCCAGCGAGCTATTGGTGTGAGGGAGCCTTAGATATTGATGCTTTAACACAAGCGTTAAGCGCGATTGTTGCACGTCATGAAGTACTCCGTACGGTCATCGTTCCTGCAAATGGTGAGCACGGTGCAGTGCAACAGGTTCGTGATCAAGTAGCCTGTCCTGTGGAATTAGTCGATTTGTCTGGGCTGAATAACGCAGAGCAACAGCTGCGTTGGCAAACATTGCAACAACAATCACTCAGCAAACCTTTTGATTTATGCCAAGACACTATGCTGCGCGTTATCTGTGTACAGTTTAGTCACAACCAATTTGGACTCTTGTTTAACATGCACCACATTGCCAGCGATGGTTGGTCGATGGCGCTACTAGTCAAAGAGTTCGTGGCGTTTTATCGGCACTTTAGTGAAGCGCCAGCGTACCCTTTGCCAGAGCAATACGCTAAACCGTTAGCGCTGCAGTATGCAGACTTTGCCTACTGGCAGCAGCAACAGCAAGATAGCTATCAGGCGGATCTTGCCTATTGGCAAACTCAGTTGCAGCAGTGTCCTGTTGTTCATGAATTACCGCTGGACTTTGAGCGACCACAAGTTCAGTCCCTGGATGGTGAGTGTATTCGTCATACCCTTACGACATCGCAAGTTGAGGCGATAAAAGCGCATTGCCAAGCACAAGGGGTGACCTTGTATATGTGGCTGCAAAGTGCTTTTTCGCTGTTGATGCTTCGTCTTAGTCAAACGCAGGATATTGTTATTGGCTCGCCCATTGCCGGACGTGAGGTGAAAGAGTTAGAGGGGTTACTGGGCTGCTTTGTGAATACCTTGGCTATTCGCGCTCACAAAGTGGGGGCGCCGTCATTTAACGACTGGCTAAGTGAGCAAAAGCAGGTGATCTTGGCGGCGTTTGCCCATCAGAGCTTACCCTTTGAGCAACTTGTTGATGCCATTAATCCTCCGCGTAGCCTAGCGCATTCGCCCGTGTTACAAATACTCTTTGCATTACAAAATAACGAACAAAGTGACTTCAAGCTACCTCACCTTAAAATTGAGCAACAGCTTGATCTAAAGCCTGCAATGAAGTTCGACTTAGAAGTGAATGCACAAGAATCGGGCAGTGAGATAGCAGTGCAGTGGAATTATGCCAAAGCCTTGTTTAAACACACTAGCGTACAGGCGATGGTTGATGCTTTTGTGACCTTAATTGATGCTGCGCTCATAAGCCCTGAGCAAAGCGTGAATACCTTACCATTAGTTGAGAGTAAAGCACTCAGCGAGCTAGGGCTCGCCACGCAAGTACAGCCTCAATCTCCGTGGTTTATCAGCGATAAAATACAACATTTTGCTCAGCACCACGCGAACCATAATGCAGTGCGAGATATGGCTGGAAAACGGTTAAGTTTTGGCGAGTTGGAGTCCCAAAGTAATCAACTAGCGCGTTACTTGATTGAGCAAGGCGTTACAGCAAGGTCGCAGGTCGCAATAAGCTTAGCGCCAAGCTGTGAGCAAGTTGTGGCACTGTTGGCAGTCTTAAAGGTCGGGGCCGTGTATGTGCCGCTTGACCCCAATGCACCGAGTCAGCGTCAGCAATATATAGTGCGTGACAGTAAAGCGGCTTGCCTTATCACCACCTCAGCACTACTTCCAAACAGCGCAGATCTCAGCTGCCGTGTGATGCTAATAGACACAGAGCAGGGTTGGCTGAACATGCCTGTAGAAGCGCTTGCGCCGTTAAGTGATATTGATGCGCCGGCTTATATAATTTATACCTCAGGCACCACAGGGCAACCCAAAGGCGTGGTGGTCAGCCATCGTAATTTGCACCTTTATCTTGAGCACGTTAGCCACAGTTATCTCCAAGGCGATATACAAGAGAGTGTTGTCAGCACGCCTTTAGCGTTTGATGCGACTGTAACGAGCTTATGGGGCGCGCTGGTTAATGGTCTTGGTGTAGTACTGCTAAGCGATGGTGAGCAGTTAATCACAGAGCTTAGTGCGTGTTTAGCGCGCGAAGAGTCATTGCTGTTTAAGCTGACTCCAGCCCACTTGCAAGGCGTGCTGGCACGATTACAACCGAGCAATGCTGCGCACCACATTGTGGTGGGGGGAGAAGCTTTATCTAGCAGCGTGGTTGCTCAAGTCGGGGCACTGATGCCACAGGCTCATTTTTATAACGAATATGGCCCAACAGAAGCAACAGTCGGGTGCTGTGTGTATCGCTGTAATGGCCAAGATGCGGTTTCGCTTGCGCAGCAATCGCAGCGCTTTGTGCCAATCGGTAGCGCCATTCAAGGCACTCATTTGGTGGTGCTGGATCAGCATCAACAGCTTGTTCCTATAGGCATGCCCGGTGAGCTATACATCGCAGGCGATAATGTGGCTCAGGCGTATTTTGGGTTGCCTGAGCTCAGCGCCAGTAAATTTGTGTCATTGTCTTTGAACAATGACTCGCAGCGTTATTATCAGACGGGCGACCAAGTGCGTTGGCTGCTAGATGAAGAGGGCTGCTCTAGTGTGCTTCAGTTTATTGGTCGTCGAGACAACCAAGTTAAACTGCGTGGTTATCGCATTGAGCTTGAAGAAATCGCGGCGCAACTTGAGCAACTAGATGCAGTGCAACAAGCACATGTGTTGCTTAATGAAAGTAAAGATAACTTACTGGCTTGTGTGGTGCTAACTACGCCATCCCAAAGAGATACCATCTGTGAGCTTGAACAGGCGCTACACACTCAGATTTTAACCTCGTTAGCAGAGGTCCTACCAAGTTATATGTTGCCTTACAAGCTGTATGCACTGGCTGCTATGCCGCTCACTAATAATGGCAAAGTAGACGCAGGCGCGCTTGCACAACTGGTGCAATCGAAACAGGCGCAAGCGCTTACAGCACCTTTAGCTCCTATGACTGAACTACAAATGCTGCTGGCAGAAATTTTTGCTCAAGTGCTCAACACTCAAGTTCGAGATATTAACAGTAACTTCTTTGAGTTAGGGGGGCACTCTTTATCAGCGAGCCAAGCGGTTGCCTTAATTGAGCAGGCGCTTGAGGTGCCCATCACCTTAAAAGTATTGTTCGAGCGGCCAAGCGTAAGTGCACTTGCAACTTGGTGTGAGATCCACCGTGCAGCCAAAGCGGCGGACGAAAACGGCCAGTCTGAGGAGATGTTTTTGTGATGAATGAACAGCAAAGACAGATAGAGGCGTTGATTGCAGAAGCATTGGCAGCTGGCGTGACCTTGTATGAAAAAAACGGTGGTCTGGCATTTAAGCAAACCGCTGGATTTCCTCCACAGCTAAAACAGCAAGTGGTTGAATATAAATCAGAGATCATTGCCTATTTCCAACAGCAAAGCCGTGATGTGGCGAACTCATCGCCGAAAATAGTCGCGCAGCCAAGCGCGGGGAAAATCTTACCGCTGAGCTTTGCACAGGAAGGACTATGGTTTATTGAGCAACTGCAAGGTAGCAAGCAGTATTATATGCCCGCCGAGTTTTTGTTACGCGGCAAGCTTAATATTCAAGCAATGCACAGCGCCGTACAAAATGTGGTGCAGCGCCACGAAATACTGCGCGCTAGGTTTGTAAAAAATGAACAAGATGGCCAACCCCAGCTGCAAATAACGGATGATATTAGTACGCCGTTGGAGTGGCTTGATGCCAGTGTAGTACCTGAGGAAACAAGGCAAGCCTACATTGCTTCGCGCATCGCAGCACATCAGAACAAGCCTTTTGACTTGGCTCATGATTGTTTACTTCGCGTGCTGGTGGTGAGTGATGGCAATGAGCATCACCTTGCATTTAATATGCATCATATTGTCTCTGATGGCGCGTCCATGGCGCTACTTGCACAAGAGATAGAGGCTGGCTATTGCAAACACATAGGTGCACCTTATACACCGCTTGCAACTATGCAGGTGCAATATGGCGATTTTAGCCAGTGGCAGCGAACACAGTTAACGCCAGATCGCATCGAGGCACCACTGGCGCAATTAAAACAGCAATTTAGCGAATTAGCGCCGTTGCAGTCATTGCCTTGTGATTTTGTCCGTCCAGCGGTGCAATCGTTAACGGGGAAAGTATATCGCCAAGCGCTTGATGCGTCGTTATTTGCGGCGATCTCGACTCAGGCGAAGTCGCTCCAGCTCACACCCTTTATGTGGCTGCTCAATACTTTTATGTTGTTTATCGCAAGGCTTACGCAATCGCAGCAGGTGGTTGTAGGCACGCCAGAGCTTGGCCGTCATCACCCCGAATTAACGCCATTAATCGGCTTGTTTGTTAATACCTTAGTGATGCATGCAAAGCTCGAAAGTGATATGCCATTTAGCCAATGGTTGCAGCAACAAAAAGACCTCAACTTAGCAGCGTTTGAATACCGCGATATTCCTTTTGATAAAGTGGTTGAAGCGATTGGCGCTCCAAGAGATTTAAGTCACCACCCGCTAGTACAAATATTATTTACACTAGAAACCCATGATGAGCGTGCTTTTACGCTTCCGGGATTATCGGTTCAAGAAGTGCAAAAAAAGCAGGCGGACAGCATAGCGGTAAAATGCGACTTAGAACTCAATGCCGTAGTTGATGAGCAGGCACTTTATTTACATTGGAAGTTTGATAGCCATCTTTACACTGAAGAGACCATCAAACATTGGGCAGATTGCTTTCACACACTGCTTCAAGCTTGTGTTACAGCCCCTCATACCGCAATTGGTGAACTTGCTTTACTGAGTCAAAAACAGCAGCAAGCTTTAATAACGGGCGCTCAATGCCAAGGAGCAATTTGGCTTGAGCAAGACACCATCACCAGTTTATTCACGCGCTATGCCGAGCGCTTTGCCAAACGCACTGCCGTGCAAGATAGCACGACTGTGCTGAGTTATCGTGAGCTTAATGATCGAGTCGATGCGCTGGCGGTAATGCTGTTACAGAAAGGGGTCACGCCACGAACTATGTTGGTGGTGAGTGTATCACGCAGCGTTGAGATGATAGTGACCTTGCTGGCAGTGCTTAGAGTCGGTGCTGCCTACGTACCAGTAGATCCCGACTACCCGCAAGAGCGCATTGAGTATATTTTGGGAGACGTGCAAAGCCCATGGCTACTTTGTGACAACGCTACGCAGGCACAGTTTAGTCAGCTTTCATACCAGCTAATTAATGTGTCACAGGCAGAACATCAGGTCAGCTGCGAAGCTCTCAAGCTGCTTGATGCTATTCAGATTGAGCCGCAAGACTTGGCTTATATGATCTATACCTCTGGCACCACAGGACGACCAAAAGGCGTACAAATTGAGCACCGTCATGTGGTGCGGTTACTTCATGTAGAGCCCAACTTATTCGATTTTAATGAGCAAGATGTTTGGACCCTGTTTCATTCCTTTTGCTTTGATTTCTCTGTGTGGGAAATGTATGGCGCGTTACTCTTTGGTGGTCGTCTTATGGTTGTGGAT
Source organism: Pseudoalteromonas sp. DY56-GL79 (assembly GCF_041414765.1). Classification (NCBI taxonomy): domain Bacteria; kingdom Pseudomonadati; phylum Pseudomonadota; class Gammaproteobacteria; order Alteromonadales; family Pseudoalteromonadaceae; genus Pseudoalteromonas; species Pseudoalteromonas sp. DY56-GL79. The sequence continues at coordinate 58,486 of NZ_JANHZS010000014.1, forward strand.
AAAGCGACTACGCAAGACACCCAAGCTTTTGCTCAGTTGTTGGTTGATGCTCGTGTTACGGTCTTAAATCAAACGCCAAGTGCGTTTTACGCGCTACAAGCCACGCTACTCAATGACAGTCAGCTGGCGAGCCAATGTGCAGTGCGGTACGTCATTTTTGGTGGTGAAGCGCTGCAGCCAAGTAAGCTACAACCTTGGGCACAGCACTTACCAAATTGTCAGTTAATCAATATGTATGGCATTACCGAAACCACGGTACATGTTACCTTTAAAGCGCTGGAGCCTGCGGATCTGACGCTTGGCACCAGTAATATAGGTCGTGCGATTCCGACCACCAGCTGCTATGTACTTGATGACAAGCAAAGGCTCTTGCCACAAGGTGCCGTGGGCGAGTTGTACGTAGGGGGCGAGGGGGTTTGTCGGGGATATTGGCAACGTGATGAATTAAACGCAACCCGCTTTATTCAAAACCCCTTTAATGAAGGGTCTGAGCAGCGGCTATATCGCTCGGGGGATCTCGTGCGGCTAATGGCCAGCGGTGAGCTGAGCTATGTTGGTCGAATTGACGACCAAGTAAAGGTTCGAGGTTATCGCATTGAATTAGGCGAAATTGAAAACCAGTTGCGCCAGCATCCCGAAGTGGCTGAGGTCACAGTGCTGTTAAATCGGCAAGACCCAGAAAATGTCTGGATCTGCGCCTTTGTGGTGTTACACAAACAAGTCGAGTTCGACGACATCACGTTGGTCATGCAGCAGTTTTTAAAACAAAATTTACCCGACCATATGTTGCCTGCCAAAGTGCAAGCGGTTTCAGCCATGCCACTGACCAGCAATGGTAAAGTAGATAAAAAAGCACTACTGCAGCAACTTGATATAAGCCTTAACGAAAACACTTATGAAGCACCGATTGGCGAGCTTGAAACCCAACTTGCAAGCTATTTTGCCGAGATACTGCAGCGCGAGTTGGTTGGTCGCTATGACGACTTTTTTAGACTCGGCGGACACTCGCTACTTGCTGCAAAACTGGCAAACCATATTCGCAAGACGCTGCACATTGAGTTACCGCTGCAAGCGATTTTTACGCACCCTACAGTACAAGGTTTAGCGGCTGCACTTGAAAAGCAAGACGCGCAGCTAAGTGCTATTGCTGTGGTGGATAAAACCAATGGCGTAGTGTTGTCTTTTGCTCAGCAGCGTTTATGGACACTAGATCAAATGCAGCAGGGCAGCCAGCAATATCAAATTCAAGCGTTATTGGCGTTTTCAGGGGAGTTTGATCTGAGCGCATTCGAGCAAAGTTGGCAAAAGGTGCTGTCACGGCATCAGGTGTTGCACTCGGCTATCACCAACACGAATGATGGGCCTAAACAGTACCTTGTGGCTTTGCCTGAGCATTTTGTTACGCTCATTGATGTCTCCACACAATCGCCGCTTTGGCAAAACTTGGTTTGGCAGCGCGCGGTACGGGACGACCAAGCACAGGGTTTTGATCTTAGTAAAGATCTAATGATCCGCGCAACTCTAGTTCGATTTTCATCAGGTTATCATCGCCTTATCGTCAATATGCACCATATTGCTAGTGATGCTCGCTCTATTGAAGTATTAATGCGAGAGCTTACGCAGTTTTATGCCCATTACACCCAAGGCTGTGAACTTGCCCATGACTTAATTGCGCCACCTGAGGTGCAATACGCGGATTATGCCCATTGGCATCGATCACTGTGCCAAGGCGCGCAGCAAAGTGCAGATATGGCATTTTGGTCAGCGCACCTTGACGATGCGCCGCCACTGCACCAATTACCGCTCGATACGCCGCGTGGGCAAGCGGTGAATAATAGCGCGCAAGCATTTAATGAGCAGCTAAGCGCAGAGACTTGGCAACGGCTACAACAGCATTGTCAGCGCTTGGCAATAACCCCGTTTATTTGGTTGCATAGCGCGTATGCGGTGGTGCTCGCTAAGTTTAGCCAAGTGGATGATATTGTGGTTGGTGCGCCATTTTCAGGGCGGCATCACCCGCAAGTGGAGCAGTTGATTGGCTTTTTCGTCAATGCCTTGCCTATTCGCGTGAAGGTCGATTGGCAGCAGAGTTTCAGTCAGCTACTCGATATACAAAGAGAGCAGATCGAGCAAGTACATCAACATCAATCACTTCCCTTTGAGCAGCTCATTGACCATCTTGGTGTTAGCCGTGAGTTGAGTCACCAGAGTGTTTTCCAGTTGAGTTTTGCGTTTAATCCCGAGCTACAGCACACACCAGAGTTTGTAGGCCTTAGCACGGAAGTTTTAGCGTCGGAAAACGTGCGTGCCAAGTTTGATCTAGAGCTCAGCGCAACAGTAAATGGGCAAGAGTTAAGGTTGCACTGGCTATATAACAGTGGATTATTTGAAAGAGAAACTGTGGCTAGCATTGCTGAGTGTTTTAATGTTGTGATCGCGCAGTTACTCACGCAACCTGAGTGCCCGCTTGCGGATATAAAACTTTGCAAGGAGCAGCCGCTAAAGAATCATGCAATTTCAGGTAAATCAGCGCCGGAACATTTTGAGCTATCTGTGCTTGAGCAAATTGAGCGAAATATGGCTGTGCCTGCACAAGCTGAGCGGATTGCGGTAATTGACACAAACTCAAATCAAACCTTGAGTTATGGTGAGCTTACTGAAAGAGCCAAGGCATTGGCGGCACTGTTATTAAGTGAAGGGCTGCAACCCGAACAGCCTGTACTTGTTGCGATGACGGGGAGCACAGATCTCATAGTGGCGATGTTGGCTGTGTTAAAAGCGGGTGGATGTTATGTACCTGTGGACCCTCATTACCCTCAAGCGCGAGTCAATTACATCGCTAAAGACAGCGGCGCAGCGCTGGTTTTAACAAAGTGTGAGTTTGCCGCTCGCTTTGGGGTAGCTGAGCTAGATGATAATCACCTTGAAGCTGAATATCGCTCGCCACATGTTATGTGTGTTGATGACGCTAACGTGCAAACGCGCCTTGCGGCAATACCATTACCTCAGCAGTTTCCAAAAATTAAGGCTGAGCAGCTGGCCTATGTGATTTATACCTCAGGCACAACAGGTAACCCCAAAGGCGTGATGATAGCCCACCAAGGGCTGGCGAATTTATGTGGTTGGCACCGACGCGCCTTTGCGGTGGATAATCATAGCGTAGCGAGTCAAACCGCCAACCCCGCCTTTGACGCGGCAACCTGGGAGATTTGGCCTTATCTATGTGCTGGCGCGAGCTTAGTGTGTGTGCCAAAAACCGTGCTGCAGTCACCGGCCGAATTAACTGCCTGCTTCAATACGCACCAAGTCACGCATAGTTTTATTGCAACGCCAATCGCTCAAGCGCTGCTCACTGAGCCTTTGTTTAATCCACAAAGCTTGCGCTATTTGCTGGTTGGCGGCGATAAACTCGGTGCGCTGCAAGCAAAAGAGTACGGATTTACCCTAGTCAATAACTATGGACCTACCGAAGCTTCGGTGGTCGCGACTTCTGGTGTGGTTGAGTTTGACAAACAGGTGCCAGATATCGGCTTGCCCGTCGACAATAGTCAGCTATTTATCTTAGATCCACAACTGCGGGCTGTGCCACCGGGGATGATCGGTGAGTTATACGTAACAGGGGCAGGACTTGCCAGAGGATATTTGCATCAACCACAGCTTAGCGCTGAGCGTTTTATTGAGCTACAAGTCTCTCCATCGCAAGCGGTGCGTGCCTATAAAACCGGAGATTTGGTTCGCCTGCTGAGCAACGGCCGTATCGCCTATATGGGTCGTAACGATGGACAAGTAAAGCTGCGAGGTTATCGTATTGAGCTGGCCGAAATTGAACAGCAAATAGGGCTACTATCAAGCGTACAAGAATGTGCAGTTCAGATAACCACAAGCGCGTCAAGGCAGCCACAGTTACAGGCATTTGTGGTGGCAAACACTGAGCCTCAAGTGCTTCAAGCCCAGCTAAAGGAGAGACTGCCAAGTTATATGGTACCAGAGCATTTTGTTATGCTCGCAAGACTGCCTTTGACACCGCATGGCAAGGTTGACCATCGTGCCTTGGCAACGCTTAGTAAAACTCAACAGACTACCACAGTAACCGAGCAGAGCGCGGTCACATCACAGGCTAACAGCATCGTAGCCCAGTTACTGGCGATTTATCGGCAGGTATTAAATACGCCATCCATGACCGCTAAAGACGACTATTTTGCTTTAGGCGGCGACTCTATTTTGAGTATTCAAATCGCCAGTAAAGCCAAAGCACTCAAGTTACCTGTTAGCGCTACCGACGTGTTTACCTACCCCTGTGTTTCGGCACTTGCAGCAAGACTTGCCCAGCAAGATATTCACCTGTCGATGGGTAAAGAAAGGCAGCCATTGGTAGGTCAACTCGATAAATTACCAATTCAGCATTGGTTTTTTGCCCAACAATTTGCCAACCCCAGTCATTGGGATCAGAGCGTGCTGGTGAGTGTAGATAAATCCGTTACACCAGCGCAGCTCATGCAAGTGATAGGGTACTTGATAGCCCAGCACGATGCGCTACGTTTGGTGGTTGCGGATGAAAATACCCTATTTATACGTGATGGCATTGATATTCAAAAGGTATTTACGGCGCATACGCTTGAGCGTGACGCATGGCAAGCTGAGCTGAGCGAGTTCAGTGAGCAAGTGCAGCAAGGCTTTGCGTTTACTGGCACGCCACTGTTTAAAGCGGTGTTATATGTTACGCCTGACAGTGAGGCCAATAATCGCTTGTTGTTCAGCGCACATCACTTGCTAGTGGATGGCGTCTCTTGGCGTGTGTTACTTGAAGATGTGAGCCAGCTACTACAGCAGCAAATAAACAATGTGCCGTTGGAGCTTCCTGCCGCAAGCGCGAATTTGGCTGAACTTGCCGATTTTTATCGTGAACTTGCGACCAATGAGCGTGATTTGCGCAAATGGCAGAAGGTAGCTGCACTGGCTGAAACTTCGCACTTATTGAGTCTTAAAGATACAAGCGCAACCCCAACCATAGCCAAAGTTCGCCACACATTGTCAGCAATGCACACCCGTGCGCTACTGGGAGCCGCCAACACCAGTTATGGTACGACGGCGCAAGCATTGCTGCTCAGTACACTTGCTTGGTGTGCGCAAAAGCGTGGTGCAGGCAGTGAAGTGATCATGCTAGAAGGACATGGCCGCGAGTTACTAACCGAGGCACTGGATAGCAGCCGAACCATCGGCTGGTTAACGGCGCTTTATCCAATGCAGTTATTTAGTAATGGCAGCCGCTTGCATGATGTGATTTGTAGTATCAAGGCAGAGCTTGAAAGGAGCGCTAAAGTTGCCAGTAGTTATGGTGCTGCACGGTATTTACACCCAGAGCCAAACGTTCGCTCATCGCTTGAGATTGATACCCGAGGCTTACTGTTTTTCAACTATTTAGGCCAGCTAGATACAGTCATTGAGCAACAAGGTTTGCTGGGAGATGCTCGTGAGTCGACAGGCACTTTGGTTGCAGAGTCAAATCTCAGTTACTTTGGATCGCAGCTAACAGCGGCTGTTGTCGATGGTCAATTGGCGTTAACGCTGGAGTTTGACAGCCAGCGCTTAGCATCTGAAGCAGCAGAGCGTTTAAGTAAAGAGATACTCGAAAGTCTAATTCAGGTCATCGAGCATTGCCAATCCCAGCCTCAACGTCATTACACAGTCAGTGACTTTGCACTTCTCAGCGGCATTTCTGAACGGCAGTTACAGCGCATACTTGGGCAATTTGACGAGGAAGTTGAGGATATTTACCCTCTAACTGGTTTGCAGCAAGGCATGTGGTTCCACAGTCAAACGGCACGTGAGACGCACACTCAAAGCACGCTACCTTACGTCGAGCAAACCAGCTTATTGCTACAAGGTTGTGTGGATATAGAGGCGCTGAGTTACGCTTGGCAGCAATTAATTAAACAGCACAGCATATTACGCTCGGCCTTTATAGATGTTGCTGGCGAGCCGCTACAAGTGGTCTGTAAACATGCCGATGTGCCACTCAAACTGCTGCACAGCAGCGTCATTGCAGAAGAACAATCGCAAATAGTGGAATCACAGGCCGCGGTGGAGCTTGCCGAGCCGCTTAAGCTCTCGCAAGCGCCTTGTATGCGGTTAAGCTTAATCGCTTTTGATGATGGCAATGTTGGGGTGGTGTGGACCTATCATCATCTTATTATGGATGGCTGGTCGCTGCCGGTGTTATTTGCTGAATTATTGGCATTTTATCAAGCCCGTTGCCGAGGTGAATTACGCCCCGTTGTGGTAGATAATTTCCGCGATCATATCGAATATTTGCATACGCATGTCGACCGCGACGAAGCGTTTTGGCGGGAGTATTTGGGTGGAGTCACCGCGCCCACATTGCTTAGCGAAAAGGTACTACATACTGAAAATAAAGTGACTGGTGTTAAAGAACTTAGTGTGACGTTACCGCAATCGCTGCAAGATGCAGTGACTCGCTTTACAGGCGAGCAAGGACTTACCGTCAATCAGTTTATCCAAGGGCTATGGGCGTATTGGGTGGCAAGTTGCTGCAACGAACCGTATGCCTTATTTGGTCAAACCATTGCGGGTAGACCTACAGCGCTTAGTAGAATGGCGCAGCGCGTTGGCTTGTATATTAATACGCAAGCGGTCCATGTCACGATAGATCAAAATGCGCGTGTGAAAGATTACCTGCAAGCGGTGAAGTCGCAGCTTACGGCTTTGGCGCAGCACCCGCATACACCACTGACACAAGTTCACCAGTGGTCGGGTATTGAGAATGACAGTCCATTATTTGATTGCTTGTATGTTTTTGAAAATTATCCGCAAGATCCGTTACAAAATAGCGCTGCGCTGCCATTTATCGCAACAACCTTAAGTGAAGTTGACGAAACGCACTATCCATTGACCTTTGTGGTAGGCATAGGGGCGGGTTTATCGCTCACGCTGAGCTATCAGCAGCAATGCTTTGATGAAGTGTTTATCGAGCAAAGCCTTGCGGCGATGCAGCAGCTGATGTTAGCTGCGACACAACAGCCTGAGCAAACACTCGGAAAATTGTCTTGGCAGCCTCAACACGCGCCGTACAGCAAGGCACTGCCTCTGCCTACTTTTGCACTGACGCAAGCGGCGCAATATCAAACGCCAAATTTACCTATTCAGCAATTATTTGCTCAAGTTGCTGCCGAGTTTCCTGAGCATATTGCTATTCGTGAATATGGTGCCGCCTCTGGGGAGGCAAGCTGTTATCGCTATTCACAGCTGGATAAAGACGCCAATCAGCTCGCCCATTACCTTGCTTCACGACAAGAGCCGAGTACAGCCCCCGTTATTATTGGCCTGTGTTTAGAGGCGAATTACCAGCTTATTGTGGCTATGCTTGCGGTACTCAAATTGGGCGCGGCTTATCTACCAATTGCACCATCACTACCCGAGTCTCGACGTCGTTTGCTGCTGCAAAATGCCAATGCAGCCATGCTGGTTACTAAAACAGAATATTGGCAGGGTAGCTCGGAGCAAGTGGTGCCTCAAGTCGATTTAGATAGTATTCAGGGCGCTTTGGCCGAGCAGCCTAGTCGTTGCTTTACTGCGCCATGCCAGATTGACGACCTCTGTTATGTAATTTACACCTCGGGCACCACGGGCATGCCAAAAGGGGTGATGGTGGAGCATGCTAGTGTCGTTAATTATGTGCAGGCATTAGCCGCGCAATATGCGATTACGGCAAGCGACAATTACCTGCAATTCGCCAGCATGAGCTTTGATGTGTTTGCGGAAGAAGTTTTTTGCACTTTACTTCATGGCGCAACGCTGGTGATGGCACCGACAGACGACATGTTGGACCCCAACAAGTTGGCGCAATTAAGCCAAGATGCCGAGTTAACATTGATGAGTTTGCCAACAGCGTATTGGCATCAACTTGCAGCGACTTCAGTCACCTTGCCAACCTCGCTGAGGATCATCACCATAGGTGGCGAGCAAATGCAGGTAGCCGCGCTCACCGATTGGCAGCAGCGCTATGGTGACCGTATTCGAATTATTAACGCCTATGGCCCGACAGAAGCAACCATTTCTGCAACCCTTAATGATGTCACACACTTCAGCGGTGCGCGTGTGCCGATCGGTCAGCCCGTCGCGGGTTTGTCTTTATATTTACTTGATGAGCAGCTTCGAGCGGTAGCCACCGGTGTGGAAGGCGATTTATACATTGCGGGTATTGGCCTTGCCAGAGGCTATCTCAATGACAAAGAAAAGACGCAGCAGACCTTTATTATTGAGCCTAACAGCGGCCAGCGACTTTATAAAACTGGCGATCGCGCTTGCTGCTTAGCTTCAAATGAATTGCTGTATCTAGGCCGTGGTGATGACCAAGTTAAAGTGCGCGGTTACCGCATCGAATTGGGTGAGATTGAACGACAACTTCAGCTCATAGACGAAGTTGCTGCTTGTGCTGTGGTGGTGCGCGAAGATAGCAGCAACAACGCGCAATTGGTGGCATTTGTACAGCCAACGCAGCATACGGAAGTGAATGATGCTGCTGTGCGAGCGCAGTTACTCGCAGTACTACCCGCTTACATGGTCCCTGAGTTGTTCCAATCAGTTAGCCAACTTCCGCTTACAACGAACGGCAAGATAGATCGCAAGCAGCTCATTGCACTGGCCGGTTCATACACTCCGCCTCAATCCTTGCGGCAAGAGGATAAGCTGGAAAGGCTCACACCACTACAAACTCAATTAGCGCAGCAGTTTGCCCGTCGTTTGCTGGTGGATGGAGTGTGCCTTGACGATAACTTCTTTAATCTAGGTGGTCATTCGCTATTAGCGATGCGTCTTGTGGGTGATATTAATCAGCACCTACAACTCAATTTGCCACTGTCGGCACTTTTTGAGCATCCGACTGTGCGTGGGCTCAGTCAGTATATTCAAGCATTGAGAGATGGTCTTGGCGAACGCCAAGGCGAACCTCAATCGCTTGAAACCTTAGTGTGTTTGCAAGAGGGCGAGCTTGGCTTTACACCTGTGGTGTTGATTGCGGGAGCGGGAGGTTGGCTAATGGCATTTCATGCGTTAGTGAATGGGCTTGATAGCCGTATACCCGTTTATGGCTTGCAGCCAGAGGCGCTTACCGAGGAACCCGAGACGCTAACCTCTATTGGCCGCACCGCAGAGTATTACTTGAGTGTATTAGCAGGTGCTGAACTTGGTGAACAAGTGCATTTGGTCGGACATTCTTTTGGCAGCTTTATTGCCTATCAACTTGCCACTTTACTTGAGCAACAAGGTCGAATTGGCTGTTTGGTAACTGTGATTGATACGCCTGTACCGAGCAGCCCAACGCTTAACTTAGGGGAAGCGCAAATCGCACAAATGATGCTGGATAATCTGGTGGCGTTTTTCCGCCTTAGTGTCTCTGATGCAGAAATCAGTGCCTATAAGCAAGGTGATGCTTCAGCACGCATTGCCTATCTCAATCGCTGGATACATCAAGCTGGATTTAATTTTAGTGATGCGCATCTACGCCACTTTCAACAAGTTTTTAGTGCCCAACTGCGAGCAAATATTGAGATGCCGTCTATGCTTAGCGACACCCCAATCTGCGTTGTAAAAACGCAGCAAACGCAAGAATTTGAAGGCCGTCCTGTGAATAAAGACATGGGGTGGAAACCATTTAGTCACTCTCTCTCTTGTTATGAAGTCAAAGGAGATCATTTGTCCTGCCTACAAGCCGAGCAAGTGGGGCAGTTGGTTAACATAATTGAGCGCAACTATGTGTTGCACTAGCAAAAGTACTTACTTTTAAGGATGGGAAAACAATGGATCACGCACTTTCTTTGGAATTGGATCCGACAACAATTGCAGCAGACTCTCGGATACATGACTTATCTGAGGTTAAACAAAGCGGCATGGCATGGGTGAAAAACCACGTTCAAGAGGTGAATAACTGGGTTGAGCGAGATGGTTTTGCATTGCTTCGTGGCTTAAATATTGTGAGCACGAATCAGTTTAGCGCCATACTTGAGACCTTGTTTGGTGAGCGTTTAAGCCAGTATGTTTATCGCTCTTCGCCACGAACGGCACTGAACAACAATATTTACACCACCACGGAATATCATGCCGATCAAGTGATCCTGCAGCATAACGAAAATGCTTACTCCAATGTTTGGCCGATGCGAATGGGCTTTTTTTGTGTGATCCCAGCAACCACGGGTGGGTGCACACCACTTGCCGACAGCCGTGAAGTATATCGTCGTATTCCCAGTGAATTAAGAGACAAGTTTGAGCGTTTAGGTGTGCAGTACGTGCGTAACTACGGTGATATCGACCTACCTTGGCAAGAGGTTTTTCAGACTGAGAGTAAAGCCGAAGTTGAGCAATATTGCCGACAAAATGAAATCGAATTTACTTGGCTTGATGATAAAAGGCTACAAACCAAGCAATGGCGTCCGGCGGTCATGCGCCATCCAAAAAGTGGTGAAAAGGTATGGTTTAATCAAGCTCACTTGTTCCACTGCTCGAGCCTAGATAATCAACTCAGTGCACAAATGCGTGACAGTATCGGCAGCGAATTTTTACCTCGTAACGCCTTTTTTGGTGATGGTAGCGAAATAAGTGACCAAGACATCAAGCTCATCAATCAGGTTTATCAAGACCTCACTTTTGCTTACCCGTGGCAAAGAAACGATATTTTGCTGCTGGATAATATGCTGTTTACTCATGGCAGAGAGGCCTATACAGGCACTCGTAAAGTACTAGTTGGCATGGCAAATATCGCGTCAGCATAACTAGTTGGTACTCATTCCGATGAAAATCGGGCAACAACATTTGTTAGTGGTTACGTGGTTGGCAATGTAAGGAATGAAAAAATGAAATGGCTAATACAACTACGGCTAAGAATGATGATGCTATTTTGCATCACCTTAGCACTGGCTTCTTGTTTGCAGAAAAAGAGCATCGCAGATAATCACACCATTATGCCTAATCAATTAGAAATGATAGCGGCGGTGGTGAATGAATATTGCGATGCCAACCTATTCTTTGGCACGGTTTATATCACCTCGGTTGATAAGGTGGTGTACCAGTCCAACTGCGGACCACAGAACATGCAATATGATGTTGATAACAGCGTTAAGTCTAAGTATCGCATCGGCTCCAATACCAAAGCGTTTTCGGCCGCTATTTTAATGAAGATGTTAGATGGCAAGGACTTACGGCAGGAAACCATTGGCGATCACTTGCCTTGGTACCCAGATAACCAATGTGCGGATGTTTCGCTACATCATTTGCTTACCATGTCGTCAGGGATCAATAACTACAGCGACAACGAAGCCGTATACGATAATTACGGTTGGCGGCCTTATTTATATAACTCGAGTCTAGACCTTAACGGTCCGGAAGATTTTAGTAATCGCTTTTGCACCTGTGGTGCCGAAGCGGGGCAAAGTGGCACACCGTCATTTACGCCCGGCAGTAAGTATGAATACAGCAACTGTAACTACTATCTTATTGGTAATATCATCGAGCAATTAGCGGCCGGAAAACAAGGCAATATCGGTCGTGAGTATTGGTTTGCCAATATCGTTCAAGAGCAAATTCTAAATCCGCTTAGCATGACGGACAGCGGCTCTTACAGTGCGATTGGTGTCTATGCAAATATGACCACAGGTTATATTTATAATCAAAACCAATACTTATCGCTTGCCAATGGCCGTCCACCAGCTACAGGTGGACCTGCACCTTACGAAGACATTTTAGTGAATCCATATAGCAACCCATTAGTACTGTATTCAGCTGGAGATTTGTATTCCACAGTGGAAGACATGCATAAATGGGATCAAGGCTTGTATGGCACTCAAATCTTAAACGATACCCAGAAACTAGCGGCCTTTGCTCCATACTCTAACACTGGTAGCAGCGACGAGTGTGAATACTATGGCTATGGTTGGTTTGTGACTTATGTTGACCCAAACCAGTACGGCAAAGTGGCAAATTGCCCCGAAAACCCAGCCGATGCAAATCTCAGAATGTATGAAAAATTTTTACAGTACTCTGGTAGTTACCCCTATTCATGGGTGACCAGTTTTACTCGTTTACTGGAACGAGATCAAAGCATCATGGTGTTTAGCAACTATGTGAAAGAGGGAATTGAGTCAGATTGTATCGCCAAGGAGATCCGCAACATTATCTTCTATAGTGATAAACACCGTACCGAGCAATGCCAGCAAGATTTGAATCAGGCATAACGCGGTAGGGAAAAACACTGAGCTTTCGCGCTCGGTTAAACAAATTAATAGAACGCCTGCAGTAGGTGGCAACGTTTCGCTCAGTTGTATTTGTGACACTGTGCAAATCCTTGGTTGTTCTTAGGTTTACTTCTTCATCATGGATGAAGGCGGTAAAGCTCAGAGTTGAATAAGTGCAGCTTGTTTGATTTTGGGTACTAGGGCAAGTGCCAATATGGTGCTTGATGAGTTCGACAACTGTTTAAATAAATCATAGAGGATGAATTATGGCAGTGACAAAAACAGCGAAGGATGACAAGGCGAGCGACGCTCCAGAACAACAGGAATCACAACTTGTTGCTGATGAAGACAGAGCAGCCGTTGCTCAGCTGATTGTCGACAAATACACAAAATGGTCGTTTGGCTCTGGGTTTATTCCCGTTCCTGCGGTTGATTTGGTGGCGTTGACAGGGATCCAAATGAAGATGATAGGCGAAGTAGCGAAAGTCTATGGTCAATCATATGGTGACAACAAGTTGCGTGGCACAGTAAGCGCATTGATCGGCGGCTCTTTTCCACAAACCTTAGGGGGCGCGGGACTAAGCAGCTTTTTGAAGGCGGTTCCTGTCCTTGGCACGTTAAGCGCAATCGCATTTATGCCAGTTGTGTCTGCGGCATCAACACACGCAGTAGGCGCAACTTTTGTTCGACACTTTGAAAATGGCGGCACGCTGATAGACCTGAATCTAGCAAGTATGAAAGGGGATATCGCAGACATCGCAGCTAAGTATCGTGCAAATAAAGGGAATGCGGACGCAACAGCTACAGCGGATAAAGCCACAGTATAACCGATACTGGCTGACATAAACCGGCAGGCAACTGCTGGTTTATTCTCCGCACCGAATTTATCAACAACTTGGAGAAAATTATGCTTATCGCTTTATATTTAGTGTTATGCATTTTAACTGGTTATTGGGGACGAAACACCTTTGCGGGGCCCGTGGGCTTCTTTTTAATTTCGCTGATGTTTACGCCTATTGTTGGCTTGATCATTTTACTAGTTGGGCAAAAGCGCAAGCCCACAGAGGTGAATGACGAGGAATGAGATTTTACATTGCCGGTAAAACTGGGCGATTTATAAATATAACTTAATGTTTTAATGCAATATTTATTTAAATCCAACAGGCAGTTTTGATTTTTAGGGACTATGCTAAGTAGCATGCGCGGGCGGTAGCCCAATAACAATAAAAGATAATAACAATGGTATTGTACGAATTAATTCGCCGACATATTCAGATAAAGAAAAGGACCTTTATTGCACTGGGGTGCATTTCTGGTTTGGCCAATGCGTTGGTGCTTGCGCTTATCAACAACGTAGCTGCCAATATCTCTGATATTAATAAAGAAAACCATATTCTTTATTACTTAGTGCTATTTACACTGACGATTGCAATATATGGGTTCACTCAGCAAAGATTGATGACTAAAGCCGCGCAAATGGTGGAGCGTGCCATAGACAAATTGAGAGTCGATCTGTTTGAAAGCATTCGTCATACCGAGTTGTCAACACTAGAGAAAATTGGCAAAGAGCGGATCTTTAATACCATCAGCAAAGAGTTGCAGACTATATCTCAGTCGGCGCAGCTGTTTGTGATCATTGGTCAATCCATTAGTTTGGTGTTTTTCACATCGCTCTATATTGCTTGGCACTCTTTTGTGGCGTTTATGGTTATCTCTACACTGATTTTGGTCGGAGCCAGTATTCACCGTTTACGCGCCAATGAAATCCAGCGCAACATGCGCATTTCTTTTGAAAGCGAAAATCAGCTTATTCAACGCTTATCTGACTTGCTCGATGGCTTTAAAGAAGTAAAGCTCAGTGAGCCAAGAGCTGAAGATTTAGAACATGAATACCGCCGCGATTCGAATCGTGCAAGGCGTGCAAAAACCAAAACCCAAACCTTGTTTGCGACCGACTTTATCCTGTCGCAAATCACCTTTTTCGCAGCGACTGGCGCTATGGTGTTTATCGTCCCTATGCTTTCGGATGTATATACCGATGTGGTCATTAAAGTCACCACCGCATCGCTATTTTTAATCGGCCCTATTACCAGTATTGTTGGTGGGATCCCCGTTTTCACCACCGCAACAGAGGCGGCGCAAAACGTCTTAGCATTGGAGCGCGATTTAAAAAATGTCCAAGATGAGCAAGAGATTAAACGACCTGAACCGAGTGAAAGCCTAACCTCATTTAATGCCATCACCTTAGCGGGAGCGTTTTATCAACATCAGAAAAAATCGAGCGATCGTCCGTTTGCTGTGGGGCCAGTGGATATCACCTTTGAGCAAGGGAAAACCACTTTTATTACCGGTGGTAATGGTAGCGGTAAAACAACGTTTATACGGATGTTGACTGGCCTTTATGAATTACAGAGCGGACAAATCCTTTTGAATGGCAAAGCGGTTACGGAAGATAATCGCCTTGCTTATCGAAGCCTATTCACAGCCGTTTTTGCGGATTTTCATTTGTTCCAGCAGCTCTATGGTATTCGTGATTTGAGTACTGAAGAAATCGACGAATGGTTGGACTTTTTAGAGATGCGTGCCAAAGTGGGTATTCAAAATGGGGCGTTTAGCACCATAGATTTATCATCAGGCCAGCGCAAGCGTTTAGCGCTTTTGAGTACCATTTTAGAAAATCGTCCCATTTACATCTTTGATGAGTGGGCGGCAGATCAAGATCCTATCTTTAGACGAAAATTCTACGAACAAGTGTTACCTCGTTTAAAAGCGCGTGGTAACACCATTATTGCCATCACCCATGACGACGCCTACTTCCATTTGGCCGATGTGCACTTAAAAATGGAGGAAGGTCAGTTGTTAGCACACCACGACAGTGAAAGTAATGGAGTACCATCATGAACATTAATATTTCAGGGGATTTTGCCTTACTCGTCGCTGGCGGCTTAATACTGGCACTGATCCTATCTAATTTGCTCATGCGGGTGTTAAAGCGTTACAAGCCCAAGTGGCATAAGCGTATTTTGTCTTGGCGTTTTCGCGCTGGTGTGACGTTACTTATTCTACTGTTTATTGCCGTTGCATTGGTCAAGATCATTTTTATCAAGGTCGACTCAGGTCAAGTTGGAGTGCTGTGGAAGCGCCTTGGCGGCGGTACGTTCGTAGAACATCCATTTTATGAGGGCACGGTGCTAGTTTATCCTTGGGATACATTGACGATTTATTCGAGTCGATTCCAAACCGCGACCACAGAGATCCATGCCATCACTTCTGAGGGTCTCAGGATCAAAATGGAAATAACAGTGCGGTACCGTCCTGTTGTGGAACATATTCCCTACCTACATAAATTAGTTGGAGAGGATTATTTAGATGAAATTGTGATCCCTGAAGTTGCATCAGCGGTTCGCATGATTGTTTCTGATTATACCGCTGAAGAGGTCTATGCTAATCAGCGATTAAAGATCCAAGATCAACTGTTAAGCACTGTGTTGAGAGAAGTTCAGCTACAAGAAAAGTCGATACTCAAACAAGAAAAAAGCGAAATGCAAGGGCACAATTTGGTGAATCTAGACGATATGCTTATTCGTCAGGTTGATATTCCTGAAGGCGTGCATAGTGCGATTGTTGCGAAGGTAAATCAAATGCACTTATACCAAGAATATAAAATGCGTTTAGATGTTGCTGAAAAAGAGGCTGAGCGAAAGAAAGTGGAGGCTCAGGGGATAGCCGACTTCCAAGAAACAGTGAGTGGCGGGATATCTGAAACATACCTAAGGTGGCGTGGCATAGAAGCAACCATAGAATTGGCGAAATCTAATAACGCAAAAGTGGTGGTAATAGGCAGTGGTAAAGATGGCCTACCATTGATCTTAAATACGGAGGGCAGCACATCCGCTTTGCCTGCCTCGGTTAACCCAAATGCTACGGATCCACAAAGCCAAGAGCCACAAACGCCTAATGCGACTAAATCAAAGTAAGGAATAGTTACATTTTCAGTGTCACGGACTACACTGTGGCGATAAAGGAAAAGAGAAGGACAACGAAAAATGCAAATTGATTTACATCATGGCATGACATGGGTGGTCGCACGCGCGGCGGGATTCACTGACCAAGAGGCTGAAATTATTGCTCACGCGGCACAATACGTTGATGATGCAACAAACTATGGTCACATCAAGTTTGATAACGGTGCTGCTTACGAGCGCATCGCAACTGCCCATAAGATGCTCGATTATAAAAACCTAGACAGCTTAAAGAACATGAAAGTGTGGGTACCTTTTCATTTCCTACCGGGTAATGGCGGTTTACCTGCTGGGCAAAATCCGTCAGGCACCTTTATTCAAAAGCTAGTGTGTAAGCCACATTCCCATGTAGCAAAAGATATGGTCGCTGAGTGTATTGCAGATAAGCATAGGCCTTATGGACTGCACCGTCTTGGTATTACCTCTCATGTCTTTATTGATACTTGGGGGCATCAGGGATTTGCTGGAATACAGCATAAAGTTAATGAAGTGACTGAAATAACGGACTTGAATGGTGAACCAGAAGAGACTTGGCGCGAGCGAATAAGCGAGTACTTTTCTGATGTTTTTCAAGATGATATTCCAAGTTTAGGACATGGGCAGGCGCTTTCCCACCCTGATCAGCCTCATCAGCAGTGGAGTTACATCAACGGATTGGGCGAGAAAGTGGTGCGAGATAATCCAAGCGATTTTCTGGTCGCAGCCGATGAGCTCTGTAAAGTCTATCAAGACTATCGAGGCGAGGCTACAAGGGGCTTGAGTGAGTCATTAAAGCAAGAAATAGCGCAGTGCTTTGCTGAATTTGATATGGATGATGGTGAAGAACGTCATCAACTGTGGCTTGACGCCATTGAAGCTAACCGGTTTGGACTTGGAAGTTATACCCTAACTTACATTGCAAAAGGTGAGGGGTCTTGGAAACACCAAGCGCTAGGTACAACCCGTGCTAAAGGTGACGACGATAGCTATTCATTTCGCAGTGAATTCTTAACTTCTAACTGGAAGTATTTTCACGATGCAGCCAAAAAGCATCGCCTCTGTGTCATTGATGATATTTTGCCCAAATACGGAATTTGTGTGAGCTAAGCTTCAGTAAAGTAAGTGCAGCTAGGCTGCACTATTTTTGTGTTTAAAATAGCTCGGAAGAAAGCTCACGGGATTGCGAGTTTTGATTTATATGCCAAGTTTCGACAAGGCGAGTTGTACCACCCGAGTTTTTACAAATTAATTCTGTCACCAGCACTTTATAAAAACCACTGTATTTAGCCTCACCGACAACATTCAAGACATCACTATAAAATCCACCATGATGTCTTTCATTGAAAAATTCTGGGTTACCACTGACATAATTGGCTTTGCGGCACTGGCCTTGGTGCGAGTTGTTATTAATATTAATCAAGCCGGTATATTGAACATCCGCAAAATACCCTGGGCCATTGCTCGGCGTTTGCCAATCAGCCACTGTGATTTCACTGTGCCATACAATGGCGGGAGCCTTGGGTATCTTGTGATATACAATCGCCTCTTCACCTGAGGGCAAGGTGCAGCTGAGTTTAACCGACTTTTCTGTCAGCTTATGCTCCGCAGGTAGTGGGCCAGAAATAAAGGGCGCGTTGAATGTGAGAGGAGCAATCAAATCGCCGGTTTGTGTATTAACCACTTCAAATTGATGGCACTCATCCGCCGCTAAGCCGCCTGTGAGCGCATTAAAGTACTCAGTTGTGCCTGCACGAGCTGAGATAAAATCAACAGGTGCGCCCTGATACTGCGAATGATCTCCCGCACCATCCTGATCATAAAATACCTGAGTAGCCAAAACAGAAGTGGAACTACAAGCCAATGCCATAGCAAGTAGTCGAGTGTTGAATGTAACCATAGTCTTTCCTTTACAGTTGTGTTTGTTTTTTATTCAGTCTCAATATAAGGTAACTGTAACTTCATGCAACTTTTTGATTTTTCTGGTTTTGGCAACTATCTAATTACTGCAACCGCTATCTGGAGTGGTACGTGATGTGGATATAAATACTTAGAGTTTTGCCAGCACTAGATGAATGGAGTTCAAGTGGGTAGAGGTTCGAGTCATCAGGCGCTCTAGTTACTAGGTTTCAATATTTTGTTATGTGGATTGACTGTTGTATTTGTACCGTTTTTTTTGGGTTGAAGCTGTGCAACTTTAAAATTTAGGGCTAAGGAGTTATGGAGCCAATATCTTTATAGTTTGCAATCAAATAGGCTTTTGAATATTGATTTCAGTAGTACGTTAAGAAGAGTACAAAAGACGTAAGGTAAGAAAAATGGTGGCCCCACCTGGACTCGAACCAGGGACCTAACGATTATGAGTAAAAAGTGATGTGGTAATAAAGTGTATAAAAATCAGTGTCTTGATTTTTGTGCTTTCCAGTTTTGACACTGTTTTGACACTTCTTATATTTTTGGTATTGCATCAACGGCGTTACGCTGTTTAACAGTACGGCTATTGTGATACATAATTGTTGTTTGAATATCATCGTGATCTGCAAGCTCTTGAACGTCTTTTATATTAGCTCCATTATTTAGCAAGTATGTAATCATGGTCGCACGCATCCCCCAGTGAAAAGGCTTTAGCTTAGGTAAATTACACTCTTTGCATATTTTAGATGCGTATTTGCTAGGTCCTGATCTATCTGCATACCAAGGCTGTCCTTTACCATTATCCAAAAAGTAAACTTCTCGCTTGTTTCGACTCTTTAAATCCTGTTTCAAGAAGTTGTAGAGTTCATCATTGATTGGCTTTATGGGGTGCTTGAGCTTCTTGTTGACGAAACTACGATCAGGGTTGCTTGAAATTCGGATTACACGTTTTTCCATATCAATCCACTCTAACTTCATTGCATCAATAGCCCCTATTCTCATCAGTGAATTTGTAGCCATATAAAACGCACGCTGCATATTTCGCAGGTTTAATATTTCCCTTTCCCTGACCTCATCTTCTAGGCGTTTTGTGATGTGAGCTTTTAATATTCTTAAATGCTCAATGTCGTAAGTTTCCATGTCTTTTTTTGGTTTGGCTGGCTTCTTCAGCTTAATTTGTTTGTGAAATAGTTCATTGTCATACGCCCACGTAATAAAAATCTGCAATTGGCGCATGTGGTAATTTTGTGTAGCTGCTGCAAGCTTTTTGCCTCGGTGAGTCGCTTGGTCTTGCAAGTATTCTAAAAATCGGATGTTATGGGAGCGCTCAAATTGCTTGAGAGGGTGATCTGGAATAGCTTTTCTATAATAATCTATCGTGCTTTTGTAGCTGTTGTATGTTCTAGAGTTTTTGAGGGACTTTACTTCGCTGAGCCACATATTAGCTGCTGCAAGAAAAGACATTTCTGCTCGTTGCTTCTTTTGCTCATTGATTGCTTGCTCTTCTAACTTTGCTTTGTTTTTTATTTCCCAGCTTACTTGCTCATATAACTCAACGAGCCTCTGAGTTTTACTTGTCTGATCTAAGTGAGCTATATCTGTTAGTTTGCAAAGAGTTCTTCTTACACCTTTTCTACCAGCTTGCCAGCCGCCTGATGGTGGGAACTGACCGACCCAAACACCTCGCTTTTCGTCCTTGATGAAGAGTTTTCTAGCCATTGACGTTACCACACGACCAAATGACTTCACCTAATATATTTACTGTGTTATCTAACTGCTGTGATATCTTTTCGTTTGATATTGATGCGCCATCGCTATTTAATTGCAGTTTAACTATCGCCCGTTGTGCGGCTATTTCAACAACAAAAACGCCCTCTTGATTCTCGCTTTTAGTATCAATAACAACAATATCACCTCTTCTTAGCATTAGAGTTGAGTCATCGTTAGTCGCTCGGTCGAACACAATTTTATCATTAAGCTTTGGTAATAATGTTTTATCAATGTCTAGTGTTTCATTGCCAGTAATATGCTTGAGAGTGCTTTTCTTGGTATAAATATCTCCTTCACCAGTGACTAACCAGTGAATATTGATGCCTGTAAATTGCGTTAATTTGCGTAAAACTGCGGCGCTTGGTTCTGAACCTTTTCTGTAAGCACTAAATGTTGATTGGCTCAACTCTAATGCTTTATAGGCTTCTTTGGCTGTCATCGTCCCATTAATATCAATTTTTTTTCTACTTTCTTGAAATGCAAAATCCAGCCTATCGGATTGATTTTTATAAGATTCCATTATTTTTCCTGCCAAAAATGCTGAACGCATGATTAAAAAAGCGCTTGATTGAATCGAAATATCGATCTAGGATTCGATTTATCGATCTTTTGCTGTGAAAAAGAGCGTAAAACAGCGCAAATGATTAATAAATCATTAAAGCAGAAACAGGGTATTTACTCAATAACGGAGTGACTATGAGCTTTGATATTAGACAGGACTCGCTAGTTAGTAAAAGAGAGTTTATTCGTGCAGCTGGTGTATCTAGACCAACACTCAATAAAAAGCTAGGTGAAGATCCAGACTCGCCAAAACCTAAGAAAACCCCACTAGGGGAAATGTATCTGGCATCTGATATCAATAAATGGTTATCACGTTATGAACCATCTATGAGAAATAGTTGCCCAATCCAAATGGCTGCTTCTCAAGCTGTGGTAGGTTGAAAATGAGCCAGTACATAGTCGAAGTAGATCAGCTAATTGACCCAAACGAAAACCCCGAACACTGGCAGCGTCAGGCTAGAAAAATTCGTGAAATCTTCAACGAAGCGAAAACCAGATTTTCGAACCCAATGCCAAAAGTACAACCAAAGCAAGATGTAGCCATCCCACGCATTGACGGAGATAGTCAGTTACACGGTTTGGCACATGCTCGCATTTTGGCAAATAGGGGCTGGCTATGACACGCACTGAATTTGTAAACGATACCGCGCAGCTCAATGCGTATTCAAACAACCGCAGCCAACCAAACGAGGCAGACTTTGCCTTTGCAGAAATTGTTACCCAACAACACGAAGAAGCACGCGCCGCCAGCGGCCGTGTTGACGGTATTTGGTTAGCCGCACCAGTTAACACCTGTTACGTAGAGGAAATTGAAGCATGAAATCCCTAGATGAAATCATTGATGAACGTGTCGCGCAAATTGAGTCTGTTTTAGATCAATGCTTTAAAAACAATAAAACACTAAGTAGCGCTGAGCGAGACTTTATTCAAAACGATATTGCTTGCTTGGAGGATATTTGCTTCAAAAAAGCTTCAGAGCTAAGAGCCAACCTAAGCGGGATAGAGGTTGTTGATTCTACTTTTGTGAACATCATGGGAACGCCACCAAGCCATGAAAAACCAAGTAACTGATTCCGAATTATACGAAGCAATTCAAAGCGCCCAATCTGGCGCTTTTTTTCGTGACTCAATTCCAGACGTCTCTGAAACGGAGGTCGAAAATTCGATAACGTGGCAGGAGTACGTTGAGTCATTTGCTCGATCTAATCGCGAAGCGCAAGCCCCGCAGGGGATTGAAAAAGCTAGGCTTGTCATAAGGTGCAAAAGTCCGACATCCGATTTAAGAAAGCCTCAAATGTCCAAAAGAGAGGCCGCACAGCACCACAAAGCGCAGCAATTAGAGCGTTTATACACTGACGCAGCTTTAAAACTCAGCCCTGAGAAGCGCGCAGAGTGGCTAGGTATCAAAGGTGATGAATGTCTGGACATAGAAACTGGTGAAGTTCGCCCGAAATTTGTTGCTGAAGTTGAAAAAAATCACTTCGAATCGCCAGTTGTGGGCAAAATTGAGCGTGAGGCTAATCCAAAATCAAACAAAAAGCCGAAAATCCTCAAGCCACACTATCAAAATAATCGTGCGCACTTCCAAACTCGCAATTGGTGTGATGGTTATCGCATCGTTTGCACGCAAATGACGACAACCAGTGACGCACCGGACGCAAACACGGGTGATAGGTTAACCACAGAATTAACCAGTCGAGCGCGTGGAAAAATTATCGACAGTGGCCTTTACATGGCGGCTGTTAAAGGCGGCTTTACTGCATTTACCACGGTCACATTAGACGAAAAAGCACGCTGGCGCATGGATAACGACCATTATCGCAAGGTTGCTAAGCGTAAGGCTGGACAAAAGCTAGCTGCTATTTACTCATCAACAGGTGAACTACTGCACGATGAGGTGACAACTGACGGAGAGTATACCGCCGTTGAATTTGAGCGTTCGACCATAGGGCAAGAGCTGAGCCCATTTTTAGACCTCGTGGGCAAAATGCACAAACGGGGTTGGACTGCATCGGGCAGAATATCAAAAACACCATCCGCCAAAAAATACTCATGGGGCAAAGTTGAGTGTATTGGCCGTTCTGACCGTCTTTATCCGTGGGGTAAAGTGTCGTCGGTTGGAGCGAAAGGCCGTGTGCATACTGATCTGATGCACAACAATGAACGTGTTTACCCGTGGGGCATTGTGGAGTGCATTGAGCAATGCGAAGCGCGTGCTCTCACGAATGATGATATGGAAATTTGCAAAATCGAATGCGAGCAAGATCCAAGCAAGCGCCCTGTTTTTGATTACATTTGGGTAGCGGAAGCACCACCCCGAATACATGAAACGCGTGATTATCCGTGGGGCGAAGTTTCGTCAGTCGGACATCAAAACTATCATGCTCATTTGTTGATGAGATGGAACGTTGAGCCTGTTTATTTTCATGAGTGGGCGGCATTAATTGAAGAAAAGTGGGGGCAGGGGTTTGTCACTATTGAGCGTATTAAAAATGCGACAGCGGCTGCTAAATACCTACTAAAAGCGCTTGGTTATATGACCAAAGGCGGTGACGGTTCGCAAGGTGAGATACGTGGCAACCGCTACAATATTTCAAAGTATGCCCGTGCTGAAGCATGGGAGAATTGCGCCACGCATGAAAGCCAACACATGTACGGGCTAATTCAGGAATATATGCAGGGACTCGAAAAGCAGAGGCTAAGGAAGGCCAAAGCTGAAAAGCGCCTGAAGTCAACAATTGGCTTTGCTGAAAAGATGAAAGCCGTCAACAAAAAAGACCCAACCGAAAAACGTGATCAGCTGCTCAAAAAGCTGGAATCCCAAATTGCTGCAATGACTGAAAAAGTGCAGTCAATGGCAACTGACCTAAACGGCAACTTTGCCCGTGGTGGCGTTGCTAAGTTCTCCAACGACTCAAAATTTCTAGACTTCATTAACTGGGCGATTGGCGTTCGTGGTTGGCGCTTGCGCACTGTGTTTGGGTTAGATGACGACCAGCAACATCGCAAAGAGCAAAGGCAAGAAGAAAATACAGTGACTAACTTGCTGGTTAAGGCGCAGCAAGTAGTTGATGAGTCCATTGAATCGGTTGTGAATTTCTACAGTAGATACGAGAGGGTTATTGAATATGCGTGATAAGTGGAAGTTAGCTGGCGCTACAGCGCTCCTTATTTTTGCGGGCTTTGGAGCGTTAAAAGACCATATTTTTGATGGGATGTTGGAAGAGTGTATCAACGGCGGTTTAGAGCAATCGGGCATCAAAATTACATGCAAAGTTGAGCGCGTGGAGTGGGTGAAAAAATATGAGCATTGGGAATCTGAGGAGAATTAAAAGTGCAGAAAAAAATCGTAAAAATCGCTGGGAAAATTAATGAGGCGAAACGGCTACCAGCCATTCAGGTAGGTAAAAAAATTAGACTGGCAGAGGCCGCGCTTGATGACACGGTGTCGCTAATGTCAGAAATGGCGAGCCGAATAGAAATGTTAGAGGGGATGCAAGATGGCGAAATCGACTAACGAGGAATTAGGCGTTATTGAGTGCGATGGCTGCGGCACGTTCGCCAGTATCAAGCGCCGAAAAAACGGCAAAAAACTCTTTTACTTGCACTGTTCCAATTGCGGAATGGACCAAAGAAGCGGGGACTATGTTCAAGCGAAATGGGCGAAAGCGGTAAATAAACAATCCCAGCAACCGCAAGCTTTGCAGAGCGAAAATAGCGAAATGCAAACGCAGGTGGTTTTACACAATCCCGCACCTGATGAATGGGTGCCACAAACAGAACAAATTAGCGAACTAGGAGCGAAAGAGCATGCAGAATCAAGCGAACGATTTACCGCAGGAACTACAGAAAACGGCGATAGCGACGGCGATGGAGGATTTAACTTTTGGGGGTGGCTCGCAATCGGCGCAATCGGAGTTGCAGCAATCGCCACAGGTGGACGAATACAGCCATCTAGATAAATTCACGGCTGTTCAGGATGAGCAAGTGGGCGAAGTTGCTGAATCGGAAGAAATGACCGAAAGCGATATTAGTGAGCTGGCTGGGTATGGCGTTTCTTCGCTGGCTGACTTTATCGAGTCCACCATTGAAGCGCCAGTAACCATTGATAACGACACTCGAGAGGTGATTGCAGAAAAAGCCGCGCCTGTGGTGCGTAAATACTGCAAGGGCGGGATGCCCTCTTGGATGGTGAAATGGAAAGAAGAAATCGAACTCGGCCTTGTTCTTGGCACTGCTGCGATTTCGGTCTTTAAGCAAATTAAGGCATACGAAAAAGAAAACACCAAGAGCGAATTAAATAGCGAAAATACGGAGGTTGTTAGTGGCCATTAACTCTAACAATGCTTTAAAAGCAAAGCATGTATGTTATTTGGCGGGAACTGGCGGCGGTAAAACTACCGCCGTTAAGTTGCTGAATATGGTGGGTGATCAGTGCGCGATTTTCGATTTGTACGGCGATTATAAGTACGATGGGCGCAAGAAAGGGCATTTCAATGGTTTGGGTGGCCGTGCGGTGTATCACTACACAAACCGCAAGCAATTTGCTCAAGCGTTTGTGGAAGCGTGGCGTTCGGGTAAAAAGTTTGTGGTGGCCTATAGTCCAGAGTTTCCGAAATCACTAAAAGGTGATCAGCTTAAAAAAGCCAAGCAAGCCGAGCTTTACTGGTTTGGTCAGCTCATGTGGGAAGCGGCGGACGGTAACCGAGAATTGCACGTTGTGATTGAGGAACTGGCCAAGCTTAGCGACACCGCTGGCAAAGACGATTCCATCATTGGTGAAATGGCAACGGGTGGGCGAAAATTCGGTGTGGTTTTGCACACTGTATTTCAGCGTTCGCAGGAAGTGCCCAAAACCATCTGGAACAATTCGCCACGTAAAGTGATCGGGGCGCAGGAAGCGCAAGCGGATGCAAAGCGGGTTTCCGTAGAATTGGATGCTGACCTACAAGACATTTACCTGATCAGCAAACTCAATGCCCTCTATGAGGATGAGCGGCTTTATTATTTGGTAAAAAGTAAGGGGGGAATAGGGAATACTGAGCCAAAAGTAATCCACCTGAAAACAGGCAAAGCCGAAAATCTGACATTTGACCAGCTCCGAGCTGCTTAAAAAACACCCCAAAAGAGCGAAAATTTCGCTCTTTTCGCTATAGGGGGAGCGAAAACCGTTTCCCTCAAGAGCGAAACGCCTGATTTATTACTTAGCGATTTTAAAACCAAACAAGGTAATCATCGCATGTTAAATAAATCTACTCTGACATCCGTGGGTGTCACTCTTGGCGTTTTAGCCATCCTTAGCAACGTTCGCGCCTTGCGTTCAATTAAACGCATTATCATCAAGTAAGGGTCGAGCGATGTTTGATATTTCTAAACTAAACAAAATCACAAACGTTGTGAAAGGTGGCACTGCGTCACTGTCATTACCAATCAACTCAACCTACGAAAAGCTGCATTTTAAATTGGCGGGTTGTACTCCGTCACAACTGCGCAACGTTCGCCTAGAGCTAGATGGCCGAATGCTGTGTGAATACGAGTCCATGCAGGACTTAGTTGACGAAAACAACTATTTCAAACGCCCACAAAAAGCGGGATTTTTGACGTGGCATTTCTCACGTCCAGAAGTGAAGAGCCCTATCAATAGTGACCTGTCTGTACAGCGCTTTTTTGCGTTGGGTACGGTTGGATTGGCTACGGTACAAATCAAGTTCGACATTGATTCGGCGGCCAAAAACCCAGCAGATGAAGCGGAAGCGCTTGACGTTTCGGTGTACTGCGAAAAAGACATTGGTACTGCACCTGGTTGGTTGTATAAGCGCCGTTCGTTCCGCCACTCATTTTCCCAAGGCATCAACGAAGTTGACAACATCCCTAAACCCGTTGGCGCTTACATTTCACTGATTGAAATCCGCAAGGCTGGCGTGGCGAGTGCTGAGTTCCTAGTGGACAACGTTAAATGGCGTGAGCACATTCCAAAGGAACTACATAACCACATCATTGAGCAACGTGGCCGCGCGCCGCTCGCCAATGTTCACAGTATCGACCTTGCAATGTCGGGCGATGTGTTTAGTGCGCTGAAGCTGACACCAAACATATTTGATATGCGTCTGCGTGTTGACTGTGAAACCGAGGGCGCTGCCGAGGTCATCGTTCACTACTTTGCCGATTACGCATCAAATTCATTCTAAGGGGGCGTTATGTCTGGATATGCAGAGCGGCCGCCAACCATGCAGCATCAAGGCGGTTGGCAAACTGCCATTGGTAGTGCGCTAGGTGATGCACTGGCCGCATGGGGTCAGGTGGAGCAAATCAAAGCTGTGCGCAACTCACAAGGTGCGCAGCAGCACGATAAAAAATCAACCGTTGAGTTAGATAACGGCGCGGCGGTTGTGGTTGATGCTCCAAAAAAATCAGCAAACGCAACCAGTGAAACACTGGTGTTTGGTGTACCACAAAAACACCTGCTTTACGGCTTTGGTGGTTTGTTGGTGTTGGGCGTTGTTTTGAAAATGATTAAGTAAGGAATGAGTGATGAATGGTAAGAATCTAAAAGCGTTCGCGTATGGCGTGGCAATTGCGGCAGTGGGCGCAATCGTTGCTGAAGTTGGCCGAGATTTGTATCGCAAGTACAAAGCGGGTCAGTAATGTTTAGCATGTTGGGGGGCGCTGGCCCCGCAATGCCAGCGATGGGGGGTATGCCGGGATTAGGGCCAATTGATGGTTCTAGTTCCGCCGCTACGGGTGACCAAAAGCAGCATATCGGTTTTAACGCGTCAGGTGTCAGTTTTGGGAATGATAACCAAGGCCAGTTAATTGTCATTGGTCTAGTTGTTTTAGGCGCTTTGTATCTGATGAAAAAGTGAGGTTTAAATGGGTTTATTTAGCTCAAAGTCTCGCAGTACGAGCAACCAGACCACAAACAACACAAGCACTAATTTCGGCATTCAAGGCGATAACAACGGCTTTATCACCAACGGTGACGGCAACACATACAACATTCAACAAACCGACTATGGATTAGTCGGCGCGCTGGAATCTATCGGCGGCAACATGGCCGACGCGCAGATTGCGGGTTTTGATTTTGCACGTGATGCGGCAACGGGCGCGCAAAACATGGCGCTGGATATGACCAGCGGCGCATTCGACTTTACGTCAAACGTCAATCGTGACTCACTAGACAATATGTATGGTTTGGCTACGGATAGCTTGGAGTTTGGCCGCGGTGCAATGGACAGCATGGCAGGGCTAGCAACCGATAGCATTGATGCGCAAAGTTCATTGGCACGCGATGCAATCGCTGAAAACGGGGAGCTAGCAAACTCGTTAATGGGTTATACGTCTGAGGCAAACGCACGTTTATCTGATCTGGCAATGTACTCAGTGGACGCCGCCGACAACTCTAACGCCAGAATGTCTGATGTTGCCGTGTACTCAATGGACAACGCATCAAATCTCGCGAGGGACTTGGGGGCGCAGTTTATGGATTCAACTAGTGCGGCTCAAGAAACCTTTAATGACCAAACGCTATTAGCGCATAAGCAAGCGCTGCAGTTCGCTAATGATGCGAGTCGGTCTGATGGTCAGCAACTAGCAATCAACACCAATAAAACAATGATGTATGTTTTTTTGGGGTTGGGTGGTATGGCTATCGCAATGATGGTGTTAACAAGGGGTAAGTAATGATTTATCAAACACATACAGATAAATTTGGGTTTATCGAAATAAACATGGAAGGGCGTTTCTTTCATGTATTAAAAGCGACTCAAGACACTTATGTTAAGTTGATGAACAAAGGTCACAACGTACTCGCAACCCATATATGGCAAGGGATGAGTGTAAACAGTGTTAAATATGACCGAATAGAAATCACAGCACCGAATCAAGAGATAATTGTTTGGGTGGGTGATATGCCATTTGATTTTAAGGAAGTATCAAATAGGCAGAGGACGCTGAGAGGGCAAGAAAAAATCATCGGCAATGGTATACAAACGCTGCTTGATGATGACCCTAGCCGCATCATCGCCCGTGTCGAAATGGATTCGGAGTTTTGGCTCGGTGGCGAAGACTTAAAGGTCATTAACGGTGTCGTACAAAATGGACGCCGTTATAGAGCGGGGCAAGAGATTAACATCGAGGTTTATGGGCAGGTCAATTGCTGGATAACTGATGATGCAAAAGCGCCTTTGATGACTGAGCAAATGCGTGCTGGTGAAGTTAAGTGGGAATATGGTAAGTCTTGGAATCGCTCGGAACTAATGGCAGCTAATATCCCGTATGTTGATATCTATATACCACCTCGCATGAATGGTGTGCCATTTGCCATTGAGGCAGAGATTGAGGTGCTAGACGAACCGACACGAGGAAGCTATAGCCCCAAAATATTCATCACAGAAGCAGGGCCAGACACAGAAAAACTCATTCCACTTCACTGGATAAGCGGCGGCCATGCAATGGAGATTGGTGACAAAAGAGTCCTCTATACGGGAAGTGAAAAAGTGTTTTCGTCAGGCTTTCATCGCGTATTCCTTACAGATGAGGGAGCAGGTGGGGAGGGTTATGTGACAGGTACGCAATCATGGTTTTCATTCAATCGCTTATCAACGAATAATGCCATATTTGCAATTGGTGGCACTGCTCAAATCACGACGGAGCATAACTAATGAAGCTCAGCGCATATATGGCGCTGAGCGCTCTTGTTTTATTGGGGTATCTAATGACTACTAAAGAATCATCGCGTGGCGTTCGCAATAATAACCCGCTAAATATTGAGGCGGGTGAGGATTGGGTGGGTCTCGCGGGAACTGATGGGCGCTTTGCTGTATTTGAAACCGCAAAGCATGGGTTACGTGCTGCGGGGCGCATCTTGCGGACTTATGCGAATAAGTACGGTATTAGGTCGATAAATACGATTGTATCAAGATGGGCTCCGCCGAGTGAGAATGACACGGCAGGGTATATTAAGTTTGTGTCAGAAAAGGCAGGGGTTGAACCATCTAAACCGCTGTCATCTGACGAATATACGCGAGTCATTGCGGCAATGATACACATGGAAAATGGTGAGCAACCCTATTCACTGGATGAAATTAGAGAGGGTTTCGAGTGGGGGTTTTATGGGTAACTTTTTATCAAAAAACCTGAGCCTATTGCTCACCATTGGCGGTATTTACTACATCTACAAATACATTGATAGTGGCTCAAAATCATTCACCGAGCCGCTTGGGAACTTGCTCGCCAAGTTTCAATTTGAACTCAACGGCTCGCACGACATTGAACGTTCGTGGGCAGGGTTCTTTTTAGACCCTGATAAACTGGATGACTCACTCAAAGTCAAAGACTCACTTTGGATTTCAGCCATAAAAGGACTAAATCCTCTGCATGCTGATCTGCTGCATGAGATTTTTGATGCTGATTGGCGTTTAAAACCGTTGTACAGGCCATTAATTGGCGGTGAGGTCTCACCTCAGTCAATTGCAACAATTAACAAGAGGTAGGGCATGGATATCAGTCAAGATACGATACTCACGATACTGGCGAATGCTATATTTTTGTATGGCGCTGTAACGACCAACAAAACAGATATTAAATGGCTCAAGGAATCGGTCAAAGAAATCAAAGAGAAAATCCAGTAAAGTTGGGGACATTTTGGGGCTATCCCAGAGAAAAACATACCCCAACATATCCACTGCTAAATTCTAAAACGTAGATATGGCGGGGTATGTGGGGGTGTTTAGTTTGCTTTTTGGGGTTCGACTCCCTCGCTACTAAGAGTTATGAACAAATAAAAAGCCCATCAGCATTAAGAGTTGATGGGCTTTTCTTATTCGACAAACTTTATTCTTCAGCGGTAAGTGATTGGATTTCTCGTAATAAAAAGTCTATCGCTACTGTATAATCTGTGTCACTTTCTCCGCTTCTAAGAAGTAATTCTATTGCAGCTGTAGAGAGTTCATGAATTAATTGATTGTTTTGACTCACTATTGTAACTCCATGTGATTGATACAAGGATGTTACCTCAGTCGATGACAAATTTTTTTTGCAAAATAAATGTGAATATGTGTTTTATTTGTTAATATTGCGCGGTGTTTCTATTTTCTCAATTATTAACTGACGGCTAAGGAAAAGTCTTTGCTCAATGTATTTAACAATATAACAGGTGATGATTTGCGCCGTATCCGTGTTGCAAGACGCAAAACTACTAAACAAGTAGCTGATGCGCTGGGAGTAACTAGGCAAACCTATGAAAATTGGGAAAATGACATAACTCAGCCGAAAATTAACCAGTTTATTTCCTTATGCACATATCACTGTATCGACTTTAGCTCGATATTCTCACAGTTACGTGGTAATAAATCCAACACTAACATCAATGGAAAAAGGAAACACAATGAAATTAATAGAAGCTAAATTACTAGAAAAAATTACTGGCGGTAGCGGTGATCGCAACGGCGATGGACCTAAGTTAGAGCGTACAAGTGGCACTACCTATGCTCCCCCAAAGAAACAGGGAACCAGTTAACAGGAGTTTTATGATTAACTTTGTACTTTTAGCCTTTTCTGCTTGTTTGTTGATTTATATAGACGCATCAGCTTATACAGAAGCTATTTTGCTTGCGGCTGTGATAGTCGCAATTATTTCAAATAGGTCTAGTGTAAATGGGTTGCATCTAGCTCTCATTCTGTTTTTTATCATTTCTGTTGAAACGATGATTCAAGCTTCTCAGGTGCTAGTCCCTTCAGGTGACATGCTAAATGTATGGAAGAATACAATTATTTATTCAACGTATTTGGCTTTCGATCTTATAGCGCTGATCACTATGATGTTGAGACCTGCAATTTCAAGGACAATACTCCCTGATAGAAAGGCTGAGATATACATGACGCCGTCTGAAATTTTATTGATAAGTGTATATGTACTTTTCATCGGTATAAATCTATTGGCGCTTGGGGAGAATTTTATACGCAACTTAGAGCACCTCGGAGTAAGCGAAGAATTTGCAAAACAGTTTTGGAGCTGGGATTGGGTCTATTACAGTTATCCGACAATGAAGCGCGTTGTAATAGCAATACAGCTATTTTCAATCTTCATGTTAATCAAAGAGCCACGGCATAAAGCGCTGAAAGTTGCATAGCTTGAATATCGATAAGAAGCCGCATGTTTATATGCGGTTTTTTTTGTGTCTACTTGACACTAAATTGACACTTTAAGGGGTTTGACACTTGATTGACACTAAGGTGGTTGAACGTGTTTGGGCTAAGCTTGGTTTGTAAGTAGTTGTTTTTAATCTTAAAAATGGTGGCCCCACCTGGACTCGAACCAGGGACCTAACGATTATGAGTCGTGCGCTCTAACCAACTGAGCTATAGGGCCATTTTGTATTGTAAGTGCTCATTAAATTCATCCATGAAGCAATATCCTGTCGGCGTCCTGCCTCCACCTCATCAAGCTGCGAAGCGCTGCTTCGGTCTTGATTCGCCCAACTGAGCTATAGGGCCATTTTGTGTTTTTGCGCGTTATATTCGTCCATGAAGCTTGGTTCCGGTCTCGGATTCAACACTCAGGGTCGCTGCGCTAATATCCCTTCGCTTCCTCGACGTAAACTTTCTTTGAAAGTTTACCCAACTGAGCTATAGGGCTATGTGCTGTAGTGATTTAAAGGTAAATCACTGAAAGCGCAGGCAGTATAAAAATTTTTAACAGGCTTGTCACTATTAAAACGTGAAAAAGTCGGGACTAATGGATTGATTGCTCAATAATAAGCCAATGTTGTAGCGGTTAGGGTGATGGGCTGTGCAAATCATTAAAATGGTGAGGTTAGTACTGGTCTGGTTTTGTAGTGCAAAAAATAGAGTTACTTAGAATTCGGGTTGGATTTTTGTTGTAAACACAAGATGAGCAAGCAGTATCGTTCGCTGGAAGTAGGGCAGAGATAAAAGAAGCCGGCAATTGGCCGGCCTCTTTTAGGAGAACGAATTAGGTTATTGGTGCATGCCTAGTTTTTTCTCTAGGTAGTGGATATTTGTGCCACCGTTTTGGAAGTTCTCGTCTGACAAGATCTTCTTGTGAAGCGGGGTATTGGTTTTAATCCCGTCAATCACTAGCTCATTCAGTGCGTTTTTAGCACGAGCGATCGCAACATCACGGTTTTCACCATAAGTGATTAACTTACCGATCATTGAGTCGTAATGTGGCGGTACTGTGTAATCAGCGTAAATATGGCTGTCCCAACGGATCCCAAGGCCACCAGCTGGGTGGAAGCGCGTGATTTTACCCGGTGAAGGGATAAAGTTTTCTGGATCTTCTGCGTTAATACGGCACTCGATTGCGTGACCACGGATCACCACGTCTTCTTGTGTGATAGAAAGCGGTTGGCCTGCAGCAATCTTAAGTTGCTCTTTGATTAAGTCTACGCCAGTGACCATTTCAGTTACTGGGTGCTCAACCTGAATACGGGTGTTCATTTCAATGAAGTAGAACTCGCCGTTTTCGTATAAGAATTCAAACGTACCTGCACCGCGATAACCAATCTCGATACACGCACGAGTACAGCGATCACCAATGTACTTACGCATTTCAGCTGTGATCCCTGGTGCAGGTGCTTCTTCCACTACTTTTTGGTGACGACGCTGCATTGAACAGTCGCGCTCACCTAGGTGGATTGCATTGCCTTGACCGTCAGCGAGTACTTGTACTTCGATGTGGCGTGGGTTTTCTAGGAATTTTTCCATGTAAACCATGCCGTTACCGAAGAACTGCTTCGCTTCTTGTTGTGTTAAGGCGATAGAGTTTGCGAGTTCTTTTTCGTTGCGAACGACACGCATACCACGACCACCGCCGCCGCCAGCCGCTTTGATGATAACTGGGTAGCCGATACGCTTTGCGATCTGCGTATTGCGGTCGTTGTCATCGGTCAATGGACCATCAGAACCTGGCACGCAAGGTACGCCTGCTTTTCTCATCGCTTCAATTGCTGATACTTTATCACCCATTAGACGAATAGTGTCGCCCTTTGGACCGATAAAGATAAAGCCACTTTGCTCAACTTGGTCTGCAAAGTCGGCATTTTCAGAAAGGAAACCGTAACCTGGGTGAATAGCAACCGCGTCTGTGACTTCGGCTGCCGCGATAATACGAGGAATATCAAGGTAGCTTTCGCTTGCCGCAGGTTTACCGATACAAATGGTTTCATCCGCAAGAAGAACGTGTTTTAGGTCGCGGTCAGCTGTTGAGTGCACAGCAACCGTCTTAATACCTAGCTCCTTGCAGGCACGCAATACGCGAAGTGCAATTTCACCTCGGTTTGCAATGACTACTTTATCTAACATAACGTTGACCTTCTGCGTAATTATTCGATGATGAATAGCGGTTGGTCGAATTCTACTGGCTCACCGTTTTCAACTAGGATTGCTTTCACTACACCAGCTTTGTCTGATTCGATCTGGTTCATCATCTTCATGGCTTCAACGATACAAAGTGTGTCGCCAACATTTACTTTTGAACCTACTTCAACGTATGCCGCTGCTGTTGGAGAAGAAGCTGTGTAGAAAGTACCAACCATAGGAGACTTAACTTGGTGACCTGCTGGGGCGCTGCTTTCTGCTGGTGCTGCTTCTACTGCTGCAGGAGCCGCCGCTGGTGCTGCTGGTGCAGGTGCCGCTGGAGCTGCCATGTATTGTTGAGGTTGCGCATAAACTGGTGCACTGCTGTGGCGATTGATACGTACTGACTCTTCACCTTCAGTGATTTCTAGCTCTGCAATACCTGATTCTTCTACTAGCTCGATAAGTTTTTTGATCTTGCGAATATCCATACAATGACCCGCCTGTTAGTTAATTTGAGTTATTTTGTTTTCGCAATTGCGCTAACGCTGCATCAAATGCAGCACGATAGCCCAACGCGCCTAATCCACATATCACGCCTTCCGCCACATCAGAAAAATAAGACTTGTGACGAAATGGCTCTCTGGCGTACACATTGGTGATGTGTACTTCATAAAAAGGGATGTCCACACTGAGTAAAGCGTCTCGAAGGGCAATGCTCGTATGGGTAAATGCGGCGGGATTAATGATAATCGCATCGCATTGTTCATATTGAGCGTGAATAGCCTCGATTAGCTGCGCTTCACTATTACTTTGAATGTGTGACAAGCTGACTTGCTGTGCTTCTGCATATTCAGTTAATGCGTCAACAATTTCGTTGAGAGTCTGCGTGCCGTACTTGTGCGGCTCACGGCGACCTAGCATATTTAAATTAGGGCCGTTTACTAATAAAATCTTTAATTTTGCAGACATATTACGCGAACTTCCTTTAACTAAAGCATTAGCCAAAAATTTAGACTGTATGGCTTGTTAACTTAAGCCGAATTCCAGCAAATAGCAAATATTTCTCCATTTCGTGGAGTATTATAGAGAGTTCGAGGTAAATAGCAGCAAAATACTGGTCTAATCAGAAGGGAAGAGGGGCAAACAAGCTTGCCCCTAAAATGGTTACTTTGCGTCCTGCTTGGCCTTTTCTAGGTGGGCAGCAAAGTCTTTTGCGTCTAAAAAGCCTGTGATGCGGTGTGCTGGCATCTCATTACCTTGGCTATCAAAGATTAAAATAGTCGGTAAACCAAACACCGTAAATGCTTCCATGATCTCTTGGGTGTTGTCATTGGCCTTGGTCAAGTCGAGCTTTAATAGCTCATAATCTTTGAACTGTGCTTGTACTTCAGGTTTCGGGAAAGTGTATTTTTCAAACTCTTTACACGCAACACACCACTCTGCGTATAAATCAACGATAGGCACTTTGCCTTTAGCATTGGCCTCAGCAACGGCGACTTTAAGCGCGGCTAAGTCAGGTAGTAGCTTAAACTTCTGCTCTCCGGTAACGGTCTCGGTTTGAGTCGATGCAGTACTTACAACAGCTGCAGGTGCTGGAAACAGGCTTGTTTTTAATGCATATAAACCAACAATAAACAGGGTGATCGCGAAGCCCCACAATGTGGTTTTACCTTTGCCTGCCTGTAATTGGCTTTGCCAATAATGCAAGTAGAGTGCTGTCGCTACGGCGAGGCCACCGGCAAGTGAGATAATCACTGTCGCATCGAGTATGCGCTCTAAAAGGATAAGCGGTACGAAGAGCATCACAAAACCAAATAGCGTTTTGACCTGATCCATCCAGCCACCAGCTTTTGGCAGTAATTTTCCACCTGAGGTACCTAGCAGTAATAGCGGTAGACCCATGCCCAAGCTAAGTGCATATAGCGTTACCGCGCCCACCACATAATCACCGCTTTGCGCGACAAATAATAGCGCGCCAGAAAGTGGAGCCGTGGTGCAAGGCGATGCAATAAGTCCAGAAAGCACACCCATAATGAATACGCCCCAGTAATTGCCGCCTTTTTGCTTGTTACTGAGCTGAGTGAGTTTATCCATCATGCCGCTAGGCAAACGAATTTCGTAAACCCCAAACATAGATAGCGCAAGTGCGACGAACAATATACTAAAGCTGATAAGTACCGCTGGATGCTGCAAGTAGCCTTGAATTTGGCCACCGAAATACGCAACGACTAACCCAAGCGCAGCGTAAGTGACCGCCATACCTTGCACATAAATAAAAGACAAACTGAAGGCTTTTTTAGTCGAAAGACCTTGTTGACCGGCGATGAGGCTCGACAAAATAGGGAACATCGGGAATACACAAGGGGTAAACGCAAGGCCAATACCAAGGCCAAAGAACGTCAAAATATTCGCAAGTAAGCTGCGCTGCATTAACTGCTCAGTGAAAGATAAATTATCGTTATCCACAGGCGCGCTTTCGCTTTGAACTTCTGCTTTTTTCTCAGGTGCTTTCGTTTCAGGAGCTTTGGTTGAGGTGGTCTTTGGCTTTTCTCCGGCAATCGTGCTTAGCGGCACTTCAACAATTTCTGGCGGATAGCAAAGCCCCGCTTCGGCGCAGCCTTGATAGCGTATTTTTACGATTGCACCTTGCTCGATATTACTGAGCTTAGAGATAACAGATAAGTTATTAAAGTAGACTTCAGTGCGACCAAAAAACTCATCTTCAATCATCTTGCCTTTTTCAAGCTCTGGCACTTGGATGTCGGCTTGTTTGGCGATAATTTGAAGATTCTTCTTATATAAGTAATAGCCGTCGGCGATGTCCCAACCTACAAACAAGGTGTTGCCTTGTTGGTCAAAATCGAACTTGAATGCTTCTTTTACTGGTAAAAAAGTCTGTTGTTTAGGAGCCAGTAAGCTGTCTAGCACTGCATTGTTTGCTTGCGCGGGAAACCACATCAGCAATGAGAAAAGAACTACTAAGAGTCGCATTACAATAATACCTCGTCCATCCATTTGAAATAAGCTAAGTTGCCGCTGGTTACGTCCACGACTTGAATTTCTGGAACATCATAACTGTGTAGTTCACGAATCGCGGCCATCACTTGCTCTAGTTTTTCGGATTTTGTCTTGATTAACAGCTTGGTTTCTTGTGCATGTTCAACCTGACCTTCCCAAACATAAATAGATTCCACTGCTGGGATTAGGTTCACACAAGCTGCAAGTTTTTGCTCTACAAGTTGCGTTGCAATCTTACGCGCTTCAGTAACTGAATCGCATGTAGATAAGACGAGTTTATATCTTACGCCCATTGCCATTTCCATTTTAGGGTTAGTAATGGCATCTTAGCGGATAGCGCCTCTTTTCTAAAGCGTCTTACTTGTATCGCTTGAATTAAGACCTTAGCACCCATATTTATCTTTCGTAGATTTGGAGAAAGTATGTTTAGATTCTTATTTATTTTATTTATCGCTATTCCGATTATTGAAATTGCTTTGCTGATCCAAGTCAGCGAGGTGATAGGCGGTTTTGCTACCATTGCGCTTGTAATTGGTACCGCTATTTTAGGGGCAAGACTAGTGAAACAGCAGGGTCTTGGCGCTTATGTCAACGTACAGCAACAGATGTCTCGTGGGCAATTGCCTGCACAAGATTTATTTATCGGTTTGTGTGTGATTATTGCCGGCGTGCTATTGATGACGCCTGGGATCATGACCGATGTATTAGGTTTTTTACTGTTAACTCCAGCCGTTAGAAAAAAGCTGGCGCAGTCGCTTTTAGCTCATGCCACCGTAAGAGTGCAAACAGGCATGCATTCAGGCCAGTCACCGTTTGCTAGTCAATCACGCGATGAGCGTCCGGAGCAGCAAGAAGAAATTAGAGATCCATATAAAAATCAATCGGGTAGAAATTCTTCAACAACGATTGAAGGTGAATACGAAAGAAAAGACTAAATTTTTTTGGTTTTTTCTCTTGGGTTTTAATTTGCCCATCCCCATAAATGAAAGCAATTAAAATTGCGTGTGTTAACCACAACCTGTGGATGTAACACCGCCTTAAAAAAGCATTATTTCTGTCATTGTTCAGAAACTGTTAGGAGAACTATATAAATGAACATTCGTCCTTTACATGATCGCGTCATTGTTAAGCGTCTTGAAGAAGAAACAAAGTCAGCTGGCGGCATTGTGTTAACTGGTTCTGCAGCTGAAAAGTCTTCACGTGGTGAAGTAGTTGCAGTAGGCAACGGCCGCGTGTTGGACAATGGTGAAACTAAAGCACTACAAGTAAAAGCTGGCGACACAGTGTTGTTCGGCTCTTACATCGAAAAAACTGAAAAGATCGAAGGTCAAGAGTACCTGATCATGCGCGAAGATAACATCTTAGGCATCGTAGAATAATTAATACTTTTTAGTTTAATCGACAACAGAATTTAAGAGGAATTTATAACATGGCAGCTAAAGAAGTTCGTTTTGCAGGTGACGCTCGTACAAAAATGCTAAAAGGCGTAAACGTACTAGCAGACGCAGTAAAAGTAACACTAGGTCCTAAAGGCCGTAACGTTGTTTTAGAAAAGTCATTCGGCGCACCAACTATCACTAAAGACGGTGTATCTGTTGCGAAAGAGATCGAGCTTGAAGATAAGTTCGAGAACATGGGCGCACAAATGGTTAAAGAAGTTGCGTCTAAAGCTAATGACGCAGCGGGTGACGGTACTACAACTGCAACGGTTCTTGCGCAAGCTATCGTGAACGAAGGTCTTAAGTCAGTTGCTGCGGGTATGAACCCAATGGACCTTAAGCGTGGTATCGACAAAGCAGTTATCGCTGCTGTTGAAGAGTTAAAAACGCTTTCAGTGCCTTGTTCAGACGCAAAAGCGATTGCACAAGTTGGTACGATTTCAGCTAACTCTGATAAAGAGATTGGTGACATCATTGCAGAAGCAATGGAAAAAGTAGGTCGCGAGTCTGGTGTTATCACTGTAGAAGAAGGCCAATCACTACAGAACGAATTAGATGTAGTTGAAGGTATGCAGTTTGACCGTGGTTACCTTTCTCCGTACTTCATCAACAACGCTGAAAAAGGCCAAGTTGAGCTAGATAACCCACATATCCTTCTAGTAGACAAGAAGATCTCTAACATTCGTGAACTTCTACCTACACTAGAAGCTGTTGCTAAAACAAGCAAGCCGCTACTAATCATTGCTGAAGACCTTGAAGGTGAAGCGCTGGCAACTCTGGTTGTAAACAACATGCGTGGTATCGTGAAAGTTGCTGCGGTTAAAGCGCCTGGCTTTGGTGACCGTCGTAAAGCGATGCTACAAGATATCGCGACACTAACTGGTGGTACGGTTATCTCTGAAGAAATTGGCCTTGAGCTTGAGAAAGCTACGGTTGAGGACTTAGGTACAGCTAAGCGCGTGGTTATCACTAAAGATGATACAACTATCATCGACGGTGCTGGCGAGCAAGAAGCAATCGATGGTCGCGTATCTCAGATCAAAGCACAAATCGAAGAAGCAACTTCTGACTACGACAAAGAGAAACTACAAGAGCGCATGGCAAAACTTGCAGGCGGTGTTGCAGTAATCAAAGTTGGCGCAGCAACTGAAGTTGAAATGAAAGAGAAAAAAGACCGCGTAGAAGATGCACTACACGCAACTCGCGCAGCGGTTGAAGAAGGTGTAGTACCTGGTGGTGGTGTTGCGCTAGTTCGCGTAGCGAGCAAGCTTGAATCGCTAACTGGTGACAACGAAGACCAAAACCACGGTATTAAAGTGGCACTTCGTGCGATGGAAGCACCACTTCGTCAAATCGTTTCAAACGCAGGTGACGAAGCATCAGTTGTGGTTAACGCAGTTAAAGCTGGCGAAGGTAACTACGGTTACAACGCTGCAACTGGCGAATACAGCGACATGATCGAAATGGGTATCCTAGACCCAACTAAAGTAACGCGTTCTGCACTTCAGTTCGCAGCATCAGTTGCTGGTCTAATGATCACCACTGAAGCGATGGTTGCTGAAATTCCGAAAGAAGAAGCTGCTGGTCCAGATATGGGCGGCATGGGCGGAATGGGTGGTATGGGCGGCATGATGTAGTGCGACGAGAGTCGCGTAGGTCACTAGCCTAGCAGGACTAGCTCAGAGTGAGTGCTAACTATAGCACTCACTTTCCCAACCTGCAAAACTAGCAGTCGACTCCGGATTCGGGGGTAAAACCGAAAGCCGGAACTTATCAGATTGATAAGGTCGCGCAATCGTGTTTTTACGATTGGAAAACAAGTCACCGGGACATCAGTCATCGGCAATAAGGAAACAAACAATTTCAGAGTTTCGGGTTTACCTCCGAATAATAGCGAGAAGGTATTTCATCGCGTAACCAAAGGGTGCTCTGTCATTTAGTAGTTTCGATTTCAAAAATCTGGAAACAAAGCTTTTTAAGCAGCGTTTTGATCATGTTTTCTGTATCTCGACGAGTTTACGACCTACGGGCGTAAGCCATTAGAGTTATTGTCTCAACATATTCGATTATATGTAGCGAGACCAACCTTACGACAGGTTGTAGCCTAGGGATAGTGCATTACTGGTAACGGTATTGTGCGAAGCTTCCTGACAATGTATCTCTGCGAAAGCAGTAGTTAACTCGCGAGAGTTAAATATAGTCTGTTAATAACAAACGGGCTGAGAGCTAGGCTAAACAATAGGGTTAACGTAAGTGAACTACTGATAAACACCGTCAACCGCAATAAGCGAAATGTTGTTGATACGCTTAAACCAAAAGGTGTGCGGCTGGTTATTCCTTTTACATCTGGGAATACGTCGTCATTAAGCCGTCGGTGGATAGGTAGAACCTAAGTTGTTTGTGTAATTTTAATGGAACTCGGTAAGCCCAATTATTCGCTTAGTTTATTGTTATTTGAATAAGTTAAGCAGGGGAGTCGTAAGGCGAACTGTTGAATAAGTGGGTAAAGGAGGTTGGAAAAAGCGAATGTCAAACTGTAATGGTTTGGATAGAGGTTCAAACTTTGCCTCAACGGGAAACCGTGCAGACTTCCAACTGGTCTTTAATCGTGTGATAGACGTGTAAAGCTGTCATCAATTTGATCCTAACGGGATAAGAACAATTCTTCCCGTTAGGGGATAGTTGCGCCTTGTTCTTGTTAGGTCATGACTAACAGGAGAAAAGCAAGATGAGTACAGCGTTTATTGTACCTGCGTTCTCCCACCAAGCGCAAAGCTGGCATACCATCAATTGGTATTCGGTCGAGTTAACGGTGCGAGAGCTACAAGTACGGATCGCGAAGGCGACTAAGCAACAACAATGGCGTAGGGTGAAAGCTCTGCAACGTATGTTGGTGCGCTCGTTTGCTGCCAAATGTTTAGCGGTAAAACGGGTAACTGAAAATCGAGGCAAAAGGACTGCAGGTGTCGATGGGGAGTTATGGAGTACGCCTGAAAGTAAATGGCAGGCTACTTTTCGATTGAAGCGGCAAGGGTATAAACCTAAGCCACTACGTAGAATTTATATTCCGAAAAGTAACGGCAAACGTCGTCCTTTAGGAATACCGACCATGCTAGATAGAGCAATGCAGGCATTATACCTGCTGGCTCTTGAACCTGTGTCGGAAACTACGGCAGATCGAAATAGCTATGGCTTTCGCCCCATGCGCTCAACGGCTGATGCGATAGAACAATGTTTTGTCAATTTAAGCCGTAAAAGCTCTGCGGAGTGGGTGTTAGAGGGCGATATTAAAGGCTGCTTTGATAACATCAGTCATGACTGGTTACTTGCCAATGTTGTATTGGATAAACAGGTACTTAGAAAGTGGCTGAAAGCGGGATTCATGGAATCTGGTAAGTTAAACCCAACGGAGTCGGGTACACCACAAGGGGGAATTATTTCTCCTGTATTGGCTAACTTAGCGCTTGATGGTTTGGAAGAGTTGTTAGAAAGCCATTTCGGCAAGAAAAACACCAAAGCCAGCTACAAGACTAAAGTCAATTACGTGAGGTATGCCGATGACTTTATTATTACGGGAATATCGAAAGAGTTGCTGGAAAATGAAGTGAAGCCAATAGTTGAAACCTTTATGGCTGAACGTGGGCTTACGTTATCACCAGAGAAAACGGTGATAACGCATATAACTGAGGGGTTTGATTTTCTTGGACAGAATTTACGTAAGTACAATAACGGTAAGATGTTAATCAAACCAAGTGCGAAAAGCGTGAAGAATGTCTTAAAGAAAATCCGCGACATAGTTAAAGGTCAAAAGACTGTAAGGGCAGATATGCTGATCAGTCAGTTAAATCCAATTCTTCGGGGTTGGGCTAACTATCATCGTCATATTGTGGCGAAAGAGACATTTAATTACGTGGATTATCGGGTCTGGAAACTTCTATGGCAGTGGTGCCGACGACGACATAACAATCGTCATAAACGCTGGATTAAAGCGAAATACTTTAAATCAGTGGGCGCACGAAACTGGACGTTTTCAGGTATAACAGTCGATGGTTTTACCAAAAGGCTGATATATACCAATGATACCGTGATAAAGCGACATATTAAGTTAAAAGCGGAGGCAAACCCGTATGACTTAGCATTTGAGCCATATTTTGAACAGCGCCTTGAGCGGGTTTGGAAAGACTCAATGCAAGGTAAACGAACTTTGCTTATGCTTTGGCTCAGACAGCAGCAAAGCTGTGCCATGTGCCGCCATCGTATTACTAAGGAAACAGGGTGGAATATCCATCATATCGTTGAACGAGTAAAAGGTGGCGGTAATGAACTGAGTAACTTAGTGTTGTTGCACCCTAATTGTCATAGACAATTACATAGCTGCTGATTTTATTTGATATAGTCTATGCAATTAAAAGATTATTAAAAAATAATTTATCAGAAAGGACGGTTGATGGAACATATAGCTGAAATCTTAAAAACTTTAGTACCGGTTTTTACTTTGATCCTTGGCTCTGCACTTACGTATCACTACGCGGTGAAGTCAAAAAGGGGAGAGTCAGCACTAAGGCATAAGGAAGAGCAATACGCTAAGCTTCTTGTAAAACTTCAAGGATTTGTGGGACAAACTGCAAACTCTAAAACTAAAAAAGAGTTCTTTGAAGAGCAATATAAGGCTTGGTTGTACTGTTCAGATGAGGTTATTGACGCTATCAACC
The DNA here is from genome assembly GCF_041414765.1 of Pseudoalteromonas sp. DY56-GL79. Lineage (NCBI taxonomy): Bacteria > Pseudomonadati > Pseudomonadota > Gammaproteobacteria > Alteromonadales > Pseudoalteromonadaceae > Pseudoalteromonas > Pseudoalteromonas sp. DY56-GL79. The sequence continues at coordinate 101,460 of NZ_JANHZS010000014.1, forward strand.
ATATGGTCTCTTTAGTTAGAAATGGAGGTACTCCAGATCCTGATGAAGGTCGAAAAGCTGTTGGCAACATTGTTGTTGCCATGAGGAAAGACCTCTACGGAGAGACTAAGCTAGAATATAATGCTTTTGAATACATTGATGTAATCGATAAAAAGTAATCGCTGGTCTGTACTTAGGTTCAGATTTATAAAGGCTTGAGCCGTATGCGGGGAAACTCGCATGTACGGTTCTTAGGGGAGGGGTAGCCAGTAATGGTTACTCCTTACCCGACATAAACATCATCTCCTAAGCACTACACGCTTTAGAAAAACCCTAACAGTTTGATGTTAGGGTTTTTTTATGCCTGAAATTTGCTCAAGCGTCATTATTTTAGGGATATAAAGTGGGGTATCGATTTAAGTCCCATGTGTTGTAAAAAAATGTGCTTTGTGCTGTTTCACACAAATGGACTAGTAGCAGGAACATGCTTAGGTGGGCTAATAAACCGATGTATAACAACCATAAAATCCAACACAATATGCTAAAGTAAAATAGGAATACTGCCGATACTAAGGCAATACGAAAAGGAGCTTTTATGACTATTCATTTTAATATCCATTCGGCGTCAACAACGAATGCGCCAACATCAACACCTACACAACCGTTTGCTGCGCCCGTAAAAAAGGAACCAGAACCAAATCAGATTAAAGATACCAAAGAGAAACAAGTATCTGACGAGTCTGTGTCTATTGCTGCATTTACAGGTGATGCACCGAGCAGTTCACCATACAGCGCTCTACTTAATCCTGAGGGCTTTGATTTTGAGAATATGTCTATCAATGAATTTAAAGGTATTGTTGACGCAATTCGAACGTTGGAGTCTGATATGGCACGCTCGAGTGGGTATACAGGGAGCTTACGTGACACATTTTGGGATGATGTAATGGGGGTGAAAGGTTCTTTAGATGGTGTCAATTTTGAGGAAAAAGGTTTCAAGCCTGACGAAAAAATAAATATTATCGACTTCTTTGTAGATCATGTAGAAGGCGCGGCGCAAATGGAAAAAGAGAACTACCGCTCATTTCATGGTGTGTTGGGTAATGCTCAAAAGAAACAGCAAACAGTTGCTAAAATCACTTCAGAATCTTTTCTCCAAGAGTATCAAGAGAAGGTGATCAATTTCCTAAAAAGCCAAGAAACTAAACTTGTTGATACGCAGGCTTAATTAGCCTGCGTAATATAAATTAATTCTCGCGGTATTCGTAACGTACACCGCCACGTATACTTGTACCGCCACCGTTGTTTTTCAGAGTTAATCTATAGCTGCCACGAGGAAGGTATCTTCCGATATGAGTACCTCGATCAATTTCTCTATCATCACGGTATAAAATTAATTCCATATCATGGCCATCATAGTTTCTTTCTATTGTGAAAAAGTAAGAATTACAAGTACCGCCAAAGCTTGAAAAATTGGTAAGAGTAATTTCTTGATCTACTTTAGCACTTGCATACTTTGTATATTTATAGGTCTCGCAGCGTCCCCATTCAGCATTTAATTCAGCTGCTCTTTGATTTACGTCTAGCTCGCCACTTTCAGAACGGTCTAGCAGCTCAGCCATAGTAATACCTTCAGCTTTAGCGACCGCTTCAGCTCTTTGAACTAATCCTCCTTCGGCTTGAGCATAAGATATAGCAGAAGTGCTAACCAATGTCGCTAACATAAGCGATTTTAATAAACCGGTAACTTTCATAATATTCCTTTGTCCTTGAAGTTATTTTGTATGATGAGAAAAAGAGAGTGATTTTGTAACTTGACTCTTGAAAGCCTTTTCTCAGAATCAAACTCGGAGAAAATTTTAATTTATCTATGTTCCTATTACAATACAAGGTAGTTCGAAATTTACTTCTAATTATATGATTGCCAGTATCATAACAATTTGTTATTAAATAATTTATATTGAATTGCTTCAGAGCCTTAGAGTTGTTGTTAGCGCGCTATTGATATAGGTAACTGGGTGAAAAATAAATAAATTTATCCTTTATTTCATCCGAGGGGTATTAAGTGGGGTATCGCCACTTTTTCCCATGTTAATAGTTAAATAGAAACAAAAGCTTAAGCTCTGTATGGGCGACATGATGTAAACATCATCTCCTAAGCACTACACGCTTTAAAAACCCAGCTTCGGCTGGGTTTGTGCTTTTTATATTTGATACTAGGTGCTACACGCTCAGGCAAATGAACTTCTATTTCTTTGAGGTACTCGACTCCATGAGTAATAATTCCCAAACTTTTTCTCTATAGCACCTTGCTGCTTTTATTTATCCCCCAAGAATATAAATAAACGCCCCTATATCATCCAAACACCGTGGATGTGTAGCCCATAACTGCTTATTCGTAAGAATACCCACTCGCTCTTCAGCAGATGTGTAATGATAGATAAGGTCTTTATTCTCTTGTGTTATTTTTCGTGATTTAATTTTTCAATTTCATAGCAGAGCATCAAAGTTTTTAGTGCTTTATATCTTTATTCACCAACGCCCTCACTACCGGCCACTTTTTTGATTCCCTCTAATAAGGCTTCAGTTGTCCACTCGACCTCATTAAATGGGATGTCAGGTTGATAAAAATCACCATTGCCACGAGCTCTATTTACATAGACTTTATTAGGAATAATGACCTTGCTCAAGCCTGATGGGGTATCAACCAACCTTACTTCCATATAGGTTGAATCTGAGCTACTTGGGGCACCAAATAACACTGTGTTTGAAAACAACTTAAAAGTATCGACAGCATCCAAACAAGCGCTACCACATTGCCCTGGCACGATCACTATGGCTTTACTTTTAAAATCACTTTCAGCTTGCTGCTTTTGGTTATTCTTGGCTTGTGGCTTACGCTCTACGTAAAATGGCTTTCCAGCTTTTAACGATGCGCGCATACCTGCGGACACTTTTTTTACCATTTCATGCATTTCTGGTTGGTCGCGCAATACCGTGACTAACGACTCTACATACTGAGTGTTCTCTTTGGACGCTCGCCACCACACTTGTGATTTCTCGTCATGTTTATCTTTTCGATCATTAACGATTTGCTGCCCCCATAATTGCTCGGCAATTTTCAAACTCCAAAATGATGAACCACCTTGATTATGCCTAAGATCTAAAACCACAGCCTCAGCGGTGAGAAGTTGTTCGCGTTGCCTAGCTAAGTCAGCAAATAGTTGCTGGTAATTTGATTTTTCTGTTTCGTTAGGTGCAAAGGTGGGCATTGCTATCCAGGCTATATCTTCGACAGGCCAATGTAAACCGACTTCCAACTTATCGCCATTGTAAGCATTTACTAGATGTTGACTAACACTATCTGGTCGTTCTACCCACTGTAATTGTAGACTGTAGGCCACGCCACTCGATTGCACAAAGTCGCATGTTTTTAATGGTGGTAAAAATGGATTACCGTCGTCGATTAATAATCGCCACCCTTGATTCCACCAATGACCTGGCTGCTCAACTTGACCATGAAACTTAAACAACGTGTTACGCATTAACGGCTTAATAGGTGTATCATTACAGCTTATGATCTTGTCGCCCTTAGTCACTTTATCATGCTCGCTGTAATACACTTTTAAACCATCACCACGCCAGACTACCGAGAACCCCGGCCAACGTCTAGGTTGCCTCACCGATTTTGGTAAAACCGCCACAGCGCCAGCATGACCATCCTGTAAAACCGTATTAAAACGGGCAATTGTGGCCTCATAGCCTGAGGCATTTTTGATCTTTTCAGCAAGCACTAAGGCTTGTTGCTTTGCGTTTTCAAGTAACTGTGCAAAGCCAGGATTGTGGCTATCCAACATACCTGGGTGGTTAGTAGCTGATTGCTGGTAGGCGTAATGGATATCTTGTTTTACAACAGCTTGCCACTGCAAAGCTGTGCTAGGCAGGTTGTCGATTGAATCGTTGTCATTTCCAAGCGCATGAGAATTCGTTGCAAGCACACAAAGGCAGCTCGCTAACGTTCCAAGGTAGGTGTTAATCGTTTTTTTCATAGAGATGCTTTTAATTATTATAATTTGACTATTTAACACAGCACAAAAAATCGAGAAATAGTGAGCTCTTTCACAATGACAAGCGCAATATGACAGGATAAATCCCGACCTAAAAAACCATCAAACAGAAGGCTGGTTGCTCAGCTTACCAACTCACTTACTATTGCAAACAAATCACTTTTGGTGCGAATTGCGCTAAACCCATGACCAATAGTGAGCTATTGATGCACTAATTTACCTAGTTACCACTTGGATAATTGAAAGTGAACTTAAAGGATTAGTTATCTTATTCTTAATCCAATCTCAAGTTAGCTACAAACTAGCGATACCTGCTCTTGGCCTTTTTTATTTCTTGTTATGACAACATGGCAGTCTTTAATTGATGTGCTAGCATTACCTTGACCACTATTATCTGAGTTATATATGGGCACGCCCCGATCTTCCACCCTACTTAGCCATTCGGTGAGCCACTTCATGCTACCAGCGGTTTCCTCATTTAATGCTCTGTCTTTGGCCCAAAGCCTAACCCCTAAGACGCCACCACCAATAGGAATAATCTGGCCTTGTTTATCGAGTGCTTTCATGAGACTTCCCTCTACGGCTACACTTGTTCCATTAGTTGTGAGCAAATCCAACTTCACCCAAGCATTGGTGCCATCTTTAAAATTTATTACCAACACAGGTTTCAGGTTTAAGCCTAGTGATGATAACCCAATATCTAGACCCAGATCAGCTTTTAGCTGTTTTAGTTGTGTATGAATGAGAGTGAATTGATTTTTAACCTTTTTGTCTGTTTTAATCCGAGTGGCAATTTTACTTATGAAGTTGTGCTCGGGTAAGGCAATTTGAAATGCACTTTCAAATTCCTCGTCGACGAGTAACGTGATCTCAGCTGTCCGTTTACGGAGCACCTCTACAGTCTTTTGAACTTCGATTAGTTTTTCTTTGAGTTGCTGTGACATAACCGAGTCTGGCCCGTGATATTCAATACTAAATGCGTGGTATTTATTAGGTGCAGTTACTTCATCAGTACTTAGGTCTAAAACAGATTTATAAAGTGTTATTTTAGGTGATGAGTGAACGAGATCTACAACATATATCCGCTCGCCTTCATAGCGAGTGACTTCTTCTACTAGTTTTTGCGAGTGCTCTGGACTACAAGCATTACATAGTACTGTTCTTTCAGCATGTACATAAGTGCTGCACAGACTCATGATTAACACACTGAGATATAAGAAATACTTCATTTGAAACAATGTCCTTTTGTGTTTCTAAAAAGTGTATTTTGGTTGGTTTTTTGTGAATGTCAATAGTGGGCGGATTTATCATGCAAAATAAATAGCAGTGGTTTGATGGGGATAAAAGAGCATAAGGATGAAGCTACACGATTGCTTGCAGTCGTAAAGACACCGCTTTGATTACATCCGTTTGAGAACGATTTACCCTAATTTAGGTCTTACTAACTATAAGCTAACTTGAACGCTAGCAATTGTGATTCCTTAGAATGCTTTAACTTTGGTTTTTAATAACTCCCAGAAATCCTACATTGCTTTTGAGCAAGCACTTATCTAGGGTGGAATAGTATTAGTGAACTTAGTTTTTCATTCAGCTAGCTAACTTTTGTGTACAGCTTTAGGTTGGTTATGTAAATGTAGTCAAATGTCACACTGCGTAAAAGGGTGTGATCTTGCTTTACTTCGCACAATGAAAGAGTAAGGTGATGGTAGAGTTTGAAGGAGATCCAAAGATGAAAACACAAATTGCAATACTTGCTTTATTTATGACTCCCTTGTTTGTCAATGCAGGTGAGGTCGCTGTGACTTGGAAGGACTTTAAAGAGTATCGCGATGTTAGACCAGGTAATGAAACGCGAGGTTCATTTCATAAGCGGGTTGAAAAGCAACTACAGAAGCACCTAGAAGAGTTAGCGACTAAATTACCCGAGGGCTACAAGCTCGCAATTACCTTTGATGAGATAGACCTGGCTGGTGATGTTCATTACGGCACTACTGATATTCGGGTGATTAAACCAATCCATTTCCCCCGTTTTGAAATTAGCTATAAGTTAACAGATAAGTCTGGTAAAACCATCGCAGAGGAAAATGGCGTGACGTTAAAAGATATGTCGTTCATGGATAGAATAAAAAGAGGCATGGACGAATCTTTTTATTATGAAAAGCGTCTCTTAACTGATTGGTTTGAAAATGACCTGATTAAAAAAGTTAGTTAATTAACAGGCATTAGCCCTGAGGTAAGCTTACACGCAGCGGCCAAGCTGCGTGTTTGGTTAACTAGTTGGCTATTTAAATGTAGCCAGTAGCTGTAGTAAGGATTGTAACTTTTTGACAACCAGTGCTAGTTTTTGCTCGTCAATTTCTTCAGTTGTCGATAGGCCTTCAACGTCGGCTGCAACATCTAAAACATAAGGTTTAAAGCGTTTTGCTTCAAACGTAAACCCCGCTTCTTCTGTAAATAACGCTTTAAACTTACCGTGACCTTGCTGCTGCAATTCATCGAGTTTTTTATCAGCATCCAGCGCTTGGCGGTATATGATCTTGAGATTTTCATTAAGTTGTTCGATAACGGCTTGCATGGTCATTCCAAACAGATTTTCAAAGCTCCATATTTTAAGGGTTTAGGGATTAAATGTCAGGTAGTAAGTTGGCAATAATTTCCTTAAACCACACATGGCTTCAATTGTGTCGCGTCTTATACCAATTCGCTTACTTAAGAGATCTATTTTGAAGCGAGAAAATCTAGCCGATAACCAGACGAAAATTTTGGTATTTAAACTGAACTCGGGATAAGAAGTAAGTTAATTCAATAGTTTAAAGGTTGCAGTATCACTTTAGCCTGAAGTTATTTCTAAATACAAGGCAAATTTGTGCGTCAATAGCTGGCCTATTGCAAGCAAATTTAACGCAGTAGTAAGGGGTAACTGCTAGAGAATAAGTTGTTATCCCTAGTTCAGGTTATTTAGTTGCTCTAAATGAGAAATTTTTAACGCAGTTAGTGTCAGATTTACTCCTTCAAATTGAGCAACTAGTAAGACTAATTGGTATTAATCTAGAGGTTAGGCTGCATACCACACTTAATAAAGCATATCTCGTTGTTTCTCAGACAACTCATCGTGATCTTTGAATTGGCTTCTATATTCTTTTGGAGTAAGCCCTGTTATGCGCTTAAATGTCCGCCTAAATTGGCTGTCATCGTTATAACCTAAGTTATCGCTCACGACGTTGATTGTTTGTGATGTCAAAACCAAGAGCTCGCAGGCACGGTTAATCTTGATTTGCTCTATTAATTTTAGAACGGTCATGTTGAGCAGCGTCTTGACCCTTCTTGCTAGTGTTCGCTCAGTTAAGTTCAAATGGTCTGCAAGGTTTGATACAGATAGGTCGCATGCGAGTGTCTTATCAACCCAATGAAATACTTTTTTCAATAACGGATCGTCAAGATAAACCAGATCCAAGTGCCTAAAGGGCAAATAGTCTAAATGTGGTCGAGGTAGTACTAAAAATTTGAATACATCTCGCGCAACACTTTCTTCGAATTTATGTCGCATAAGATTATGGAATATTTGTAAATAGCCATTGGCGCCAGAAGTTGTAGCGTCACCATCAGGGTGATAAATACACGCTAAATGATTATTCCATTTTACTTTAGAAAAGCGTGAAGCCGCTTGATCCGTTAACCACCATGTAATCGTGGCTTTCGTTTGATTTAAGCGCCCAGACTCCGCGTGTAATGCGACGCCGGTGCAATATGACCAAACTTGCGTTTCGCTGGGTAACTTTTTTAGCTCGTTAATTAATCGCCCATAGGTAATAGGCAAGCAATGGAGATCTGTACTTCCCCAAAAGCCAGGTAATAATATCGCGTCGTATTGATAGTCATTGATAACGTTATCGACGTTGAGCTTGATGTTGTGTGCGCATGTGACTTCAGTTTTCTCTAAGCCTACCCAAGATACCTCAAATGCGGGTTGAGATAGCCGGTTATTAACGGTCTCTAATAAGTCTAAAAAGTAAAATAATCCTGCAGGCATGCAATGTGGGTATAAAAAAAGCCCAATCCTTATCATTGTCAGAAACTGTCCGTATTTGGTCCAATTATGCAATGATACCACGTTTACGTTTTGCATACAATTTGGGGTGTAATGTTAATTTAGTGTGATTTTAATCCGACAGGGGAGTTCTATTTTGAGCATTGAAACTCAAATTGCATCTCAGCCAAGCAAAATGAAACGCTTTACTGAGTTGCTGATACGTTTTCGATATGTGGTTACGCTGATAGTCGTCGCCATTTGTATAGCCACAAGTCTTGGACAAAGCAGGGTTGGCTTTAGTAGTGACTACAGGTACTACTTTGGTTCGCCATCACCTGTGATTGCTGCGATGGATGAATTAGAAAGTGATTATGCACTTTCCGATAGCATCTATATTTCTATTAGCCCTAAGTCTGGGGGAACTGTATTCGACAAAGCTGTGCTATCTGCTGTGTTACATGCAACAGAAGAAGCTTGGAAAGTTCCTTATGCGACGAGAGTTGACTCGTTGAGCAATTATCAAAATACAGTAGCAAATGATGATGATCTTACTGTCGCGCACTTATTTAAATCTGAAAGTGAATTAATCGGCTCTAATATTGATTATATCCGTCAGGTTGCACTTGCTGAACCTATGTTGGAAAACCGTATTGTTTCTCAAAATGGGGAACATACAGGTGTCAATGTGGTGCTAACGCTTCCAGGTAAGTCGCCGATGGAGACTTCTGAGGCCGTATCTGCAGTGAGAGAATTAGCTAAAGAGCTTGAAGCTCAGTACCCTGTAGAGGTTCGATTATCTGGCGTACATATGCTAAACCACGCTTTTGCTGAGATAGGTATGCAAGATATCGTGAACATCATGCCTGTTATGTATATGGTGATGTTGGCGATATTGCTGGTGTTATTCCGCTCTGTATTGCAGGTATTAATGACAGTTGCAATAGTGCACTTATCGACTATTACAACGATGGGAATTGTTGGCTGGCTTGGTATCCCGCTTACGGCTCCATCTTCAATCGCTCCGACTATTATTCTGACATTAGCAGTTGCTGATTCTGTTCATATCATAATGAGTTTTGTTATTGCCAAACGCCGTGGTGTGAGCGATGCCGAAGCAATTAAAGAGTCAATGTCGGTTAACTTCTTACCAATTTTACTGACTAGTTTAACAACAATTATTGGTTTTGTTGCCTTGAACTTTGCTGATGCACCTCCTTACCATGACTTAGGCAATATTACGGCGATTGGTGTATTTATTGCGTTTGTTTTATCGATCACATTATTGCCTTGCTTACTGTATATTTTACCAAATTGGATTAAGCAAAAAGAGCAAGACACAAAGTTTTCAGATAAAATTTGGGCAAAACTCTCTCACTTTATTGAAAGTAAATATAAGACCGTCATTATTATTTTCTCTGCATTAACTATTGCTTTTATGATCCCTATTCCAAATCTTAAATTAGATGATAGGTGGGTTGAGTATTTCTCTGACAAAACACAGTTTAGAAATGATGCAGACTTTGTTCAGAAAAATGTAACAGGATTATACAGTATTGAGTTTAATATTCAGTCTTTAGGCTCTCAGGGAATTAGTGATGCTGAATATTTAAATACGCTAGATGATTTTGCGAAATACTATCGTAGCTTTGATAACGTTTATAATGTGAGTGTCTTGACCGATACCATGAAGCGATTGAATAAAAACCTTCATGGTGATGATCCAAGCTTTTATCGTATACCTGAAAATAAAGAGCTCGCTGCGCAATACTTATTGCTATACGAAATGTCACTACCATACGGTCTAGATCTAACCAATCAGATCAATATGGATAAATCTAGCTCGAAGGTAGTCATTACGATGAAAGATGTTTCAACTAATGAGCTAAGAGAGGCGGCAGCTAAAGGCGAAGCATGGTTAAAAAATAATGCGCCAGCTTATATGCATGCGATTGGTTCAGGCGCTACGGTGATCTTTGCTCACCAGTCAGATGTGAATATTCAAGGAATGGTCACAGGCACATTATTATCTCTCATTATGATTTGTATTGTCGTATTTATTGCAATGCGTAACATCAAATATGGCCTTATTAGTGTATTACCTAATGTATTACCAGCGATCTTCGCGTTTGGTGCTTGGACGCTGTTAAGAGGGCAGGCCGGAATGGAAGTTTCTATTGTGGTGTCTGCAACACTAGGTGTCATAGTCGATAACTGTGTTCACTTCATGATCAAATACTTGCGTGGTAAAGAGCAATTTAACCTTGCCCCTGCCGATGCTATTAAATACGCGTATCAAAATGTGGGAAATGCATTGCTATTTACGTCAGTTACGTTAATTGCAGGTTATACCGTCCTAACTATGTCTTCTTTCTCGTTGAATAGTTCTTTAGGTTTGATGTCTGCGTTAACTGTGGTAGCAGCTCTATTAGTCATCAACATTTTACTTCCAGCGATCATTTTGTTTGTTGACCGTGCCGAGCAACGAGCTGCTGATGAAAGATTGATCAACGCGCAACTAGCATCATAAGGAGAAATAATATGCTGAATTTAAAAAAGGTTTTTGTGGCAACTAGCTTGCTAGCTAGCTCGACACTCACATTTGCAGCGAGCGATGAAGATAAAGGACTACAACTTGCCCAGCTGGCAGATCAAGTGGATTCTGGTTGGGTAGATCAAACCGTTGATATCACCATGACGCTGCAAGACAGAGCGGGTAATCAAAATATCCGTAAGGTTAGAAATGAGATGCTTGAAGTTGAGGATGATGGAGATAAAAGTTTGGTGGTATTTGATACCCCATATGATGTGAAAGGCACAGTGATGCTGTCGTTTAGCCATAAGGTTGGAGATGATGATCAGTGGCTTTACCTACCAGCGCTTAAGCGAGTAAAGCGTATTTCGTCTAGTAACAAGTCAGGCCCTTTTATGGGAAGTGATTTTGCATACGAAGATATGAGTTCACAAGAAGTTGAAAAGTATACCTACAAGTTTATCCGAGAGGATGAATTTGAAGGCCAAGCGGTCAATGTTGTTGAGCGTACTCCGGTATATGAAAACTCAGGGTATTCAAAACAGCTTGTTTGGTTGGATAAAAAGCGCACGATTCCGCTTCAAATAGAATATTTTGATCGTAAAGGGAGTGCTTTAAAAACCCAGCATTTTAAAGGCTATCAGCTTTACAACGAGAGATTTTGGCGCGTTGACGATTTGCTGATGGTGAACCATCAAAAGGGCACGCAAACTACGATTTCTTTTGATAATTATAACATTAGCCAAGGAGTACGATTGACGAATTTTGCACAAGCAAACTTGTCACGTATTAGGTAAAAAACAATTGGCTGAGTGAGCGTTCACTCAGCCAAGCAGCAAAGGATTAGAGATGAAGTTAATAATGATGCTGTTAGTCGGTGTGTTAACCACCTTTGCTTGTATTGCGGATGTGGACATTAGAGGTACTGCGAACTTCAGCCAGCGACAATATACGGATGCGCAACCAGAGCACCATGAGAGTCAATCTTTGATTTTTATTGAGCCTGAAATATACCTGCCAATCAATACAAATTGGAGTGCACTTGCCAAACCTTATGCAAGGTACGACAGCCTCGGAGCTGCAAGACATCAGTTAGATTTTAGAGAGCTTAATCTGAGTTACATTAATGGTAACTTTGATGCAAAGATAGGAGTGAGTGAGGTATTTTGGGGCGTTACAGAGTCCCAGCATTTAGTTGATATTGTTAACCAGACAGATGTTTTAAGTAGTATTGATGGCGAAGATAAGCTCGGTCAGCCTATGCTACAACTTAATTGGCTTCATGGCAGCGGTTCGCTGCAAATGTTTGTAATGCCATACTTCAGAGAGCGAAATTTTGCTAGCAAAGTACAGCGTTTACATCCTGATGTTGTCATTAGTTCACAGTCTAAATATGAAGATAACCAAGAAAATAGCCATACAGATTTCGCATTGAGAGCGACAAATTCTTTTGATAGTTGGGAGCTTGCCGCTTCATATTTTATTGGTACAAACCGTACACCGAGCATGCTACTGGAAAATGGCCACTATACACCTTATTACAGCCAACTTACCCAGTATGGATTGGAAGTTCAGGGGGTTTTCGGCGGATGGCTGATTAAGAATGAAACCATTTATCTAAAAGGCCTACATGATTGGGCTATCGCGCATACTAGCGGTTTTGAGTACACACACGCAGGTGCTTTAGGTCAAGCAGATTTAGGTTATTTGGTTGAATATAGCTTTGATGAATTAGATGAAAACAGCACTTCCAGTTTCCAGAATGACGTCTTTTTTGGGGTTCGAGTTGCAATAAATGACGTTTCTGGGTCTGAGTTATTGATCGGTGCCATTCATGATATTGACGCGCATCACTGGTCGATGTTTAGAGTAGAAGGTAGTACACGAATAACTCCCGCTTTGAGATTAAGAACTGAGATATGGGTCGGGGATGAAACCAGAGAAAACGATCCGTTTTTTAGCACGAAAAAAGATGACTTTATTCAGTTAAGTATTGAGTATTATTTTTAAATGTTAATTATTTAAATGAACATCCTGCAATATTAGTTATTTTCAATTTTAAAATTTCCCTTTTGATTTTTGCCCCTTTTTAGGGGCTTTTTTGTTTGTGATTAACATAATAAATATTTTGTAACAAAGTTGTTTATTGTGTTTATATCTTGTGTCAATAATTGGCTGGTTTTGGTCGGTAATTGCCATAAAAAAGGTTCTACGAAAACATACAATAATTCTATTATTTATTTAATGATGGAACCAAAATGGAGTATTTAAATAAACTGGTTAGTTCAATAAATGCGCCAGTCTCAATATCGAATCTACAGCTCAACAATCGCGTTGTAATGGCACCTATGACTCAGGAAAGCTCTGTAAAGCATATTCCTGGTAAGGTGCAAGTCGAACACTACGGACAAAGAGCAAAGCATGGCGTTGGTCTCATCATTACAGAAGGAACCGTTATTCCGCATGCATCTGCTAATGGACATTTCAACGTCCCGCTTATGTATTCGGAATCCGCACTGTCGGGTTGGCGCAAAGTGGTTAATGAAGTGCACCGCTTTGACAGTAAGATCTTTGCGCAGCTTTGGCATGTCGGTGGTGTAAGAGAAGCTGCAATGCCACCTGAAGTTGGTGTACCTGCAGTTAGCCCCAGCGGACTGTCAGCGCCAAATATACCAAATGGCAAAAAGCTAACTATCAAGGAAATTGACGAGGTCATTGCTGCGTATGCAAATGCTGCTAAGAATGCACAGCTTTGCGGGTTTGATGGTATTGAAATACATGCTGCCCATGGATACTTGATCGATCAATTCTTATGGCAAGCGACTAACTTACGAAGCGACCAATACGGTGGTGGGGCAAAAAACCGTTATCGCTTTGCTGCCGAGGTTGTGACTGCTATCCGTGATGCGGTTGGTCCCGATTTCACTATCGGTTTCCGTTGGTCTCAATGGAAGATTCAGAATTTTTCAGCGCGTGTTTTCCAATCACCAGAAGAATTAGCTCCTTTCTTGCAAACAGTTTCCGAGGCCGGTGTGGATGTTTTTCATACGAGCACAAGAAGGTTTTGGGAGCCTGGATTTGAAGGCAGTGAAAGGACACTGGCAGGCTGGACAAAAGCGATTACACAAAAACCTTGTATAGCCGTTGGGGGAGTCGGACTTGGTAATGACTTCTTGCTCGGTGGGCCGTCAAGCGCCAGTCAACATGTTTATGAAAGCTTGATCCGGGGACTAGAAGAAAATGAGTTCGACTTGATTGCAGTAGGTCGAGCGCTACTCGCAGACCCTGCGTGGTTCTCAAAATTAAATCAAAGAAGTACGAAAAATAATAACCATGTTTTGGCTTAGCGATATTTTCGCTAAAGCGCCAAGCATTGGATGAATAAGTTTATAAGGACTGAGATTTATGTCAAACCAGAATGTAGCGGAGTTATCCCGTCAGATACTGCAACTCATATTTCGTGAGCGAAAGTTGGTAGAGTCCGAAGTTTCGCAAGCGGACGAGATCCATGAGTATTTAAGTGAAGATGAACTGTATCCTCACTTGGATAAAATAGAGCGGATGGTCGCGAAGGGTGAGCCGATAACAATGGTATTACCGGCCTATCCGAGAAAATCACCAAATCGCAATAAAACATTGAGTAAATACCCTGATTTAGCCGAGAAGCATTCTATCGATATGCTTCATGTACTTTGCGACAGAATTGAAAAAATCTATTCGCCGGGTGTAAAGGTATTAATTTGTTCCGATGGGTATGTGTTCTCTGATCTTGTACGGATCCCCGATACAGACGTACATAGTTATACCGAGGCTATCAAAGAGTATTACAGCAGCAATTATCCTACCCAATTCGATTTTTACGACATTAAAGATGCCTTCCCCGAAATAAAATGTTTAGACGCGATGCGAGAAGAGTTAATGATCCGCTATGGTGAGTCATTGGTTAGTTTAACAAATCGCTCGCAAAGCGAAAAAGAAACTCGCTCCATGTATCAAGGAATAACTAAGTTCTTATTTGAGGATTTTCTTGGTTTAGTTGAGTTTGCTGGGGTGAGTAAAACTCAGGTACAAAAAGCGGCTAAGTCTACGGCCTTAAGGGTAATTCTTCGAAGTAATGCTTGGAGTAAGTTGCTGGAAGTGAGATACCCAGAAGCCTTGAGATTATCCATTCATCCACAATTTAGAATTTCGCAAAAAATCGGTATTAAACTCGCTAATTCAGCAGATTGCTGGCGCACACCATGGCACTCAGTCGCAGTACTGAAAAAGGATCAAATTCACCTTGCTCACAGAAATATGGTGAGCGAAAGCAGTCACCGATTGATGTTTAGTCAAGGAGCGCCAAGCCATTATGTAATGTCTTGGGAAAATGGAGCTGCAGCGCATGTATAAGCTCGCAATTTTCGATCTGGATGGCACCTTGATTGACACGCTCAGCAGCATCACCACGAGCGTCAATATTTTGCGCGAAAAAGGCGGGCTTGACGCGGTGGCGCAAGATGTTGTTTTACCATTTATTGGTAAGGGAAGTGCAAACATGCTGCAAGCACTGTGCGGAGCCTCTACTGGATCGATACATGAGACTGTAGCTGCATACAACAAAGTATATGACGACAACCTATTCACTCAGCTCACTGTTTATCCCAGCATAGTGCAGTTACTTGAAAGCTTGCATGCACAGGGAGTGAAAACCGCAGTTGTAACCAATAAATATCACCGTCAGGCGCTGGATGTATTGGAGTACTGTTTTAAGCATTTCGCATTCGATGCAATTCAAGGTGTCACCGATGAAGCGCTCAAAAAGCCGAATCCTACTCAGACTTTAAGGCTTATTGAAAAGCTTAGCGTTCAACCTAATGAGGTGGTGTTTATTGGTGACTCTGAAATCGATCAGTGCACAGCACAGGCCTCGAATATTGATTTCAGGTTTGTTACTTGGGGATACGGTGTGGCAGAGCAGCTTAAGCTTAAAGCCGATGAAATTGTGAGTTCGGCTACAGAATTACAAAAATCAATTTTAAGAAGTGTTTAAGAGAACATCATGGAAATTTATAATTATATAAAAATAAACGATAAGGTTGCATTAGCAGGTCAGCCATCAGCACATGAGTTTGAAGTGTTGATAGCAAATGGTGTGAATTGCGTTATCAACATTGCACCATATGACGAGCGTTATTCTATCGAGAATGAAGCTGAACTAGTTGAAAAGCTCGCTGCGACATATATTTATTACCCAATTGATTTTGCGAACCCAACTCTTGCCGACTTTGCAAAAGTAGAAGCATTGCTTTTGGATAACCAAGATAACAATGTGCTATTACATTGCGCTGCCAACTACCGAGCTTCGCTGTTATTTGGGCATTTTGCGATCCGCCACTTAGGCTGGAGCCGAGCAGAAAAAAATGCCTTAATCAATCAGATTTGGTCATTGGATGATTTCCCTGCTTGGAAGGTTTTAGATGAAAAGTTAGAGGCTGGATTAAACGATGATATTAATACGTGGGTAGCTGATGTTATCGAAAAGTACTTAGTACAAACTGGTGACGGTTTTGCAAAGCAGGGTCGAGCTGAGCTCGCAAAAGCTATTGCGGCATTTACGAGCCAAGACCAAGCAGTGCAGCTTGTGCTACCTGGGTTTCCTTGCAAATCACCAAATATAGATGCGAAATCATTTTCTAACTTACCAGATTATGGTGAGGTATTGGCCTTAGAGCGAATGCAGTCTTTGTGTGATGATATCCAAGATATTTATCCAGTTGGCGCGAAATTAACCATTATTAGTGATGGCGCAACTTTCTCAGATCTTGTTGGTGTCGATGACGCTATTATGCAGGAATACAATGCGGCATTAAGAACGTTAACCATAACTCATGACATACAATGGGCAGATTTAACCGATTTATGTCAATTAGAAAAAGCAAACTCAGAGTATGACTCTGCTTATCTAAGAAAGCAGCTACTTAAGAATTTAACGACGAATCCCAGAGCACTACAAAATTATACTGATAAGGTTAAAAAAGATGCGCAGCTTCGCATCGAACATGATGATTTATGTAGCTACCTATATAACGATGTTTGTCTTGTACATCTCTCACAAAATGATAGAGACGATTACTTAGCAAGCATATGCGATAAAGCCTACGAGATAATGTTTCGAGGAAAGGCGCTGACGCATAGCATCAATGAACGATTCTCAAACCATATCCGTTTATCAACGCACCGATACGACAATACAGGGCCAAAGTTTACTATCGCTTTGTCGGCGAACAATCAACAAGTGCTAGCACCTTGGCATGCTGTTCCTGTGATGCGTTTGAATGGCAATGTCGAGTTGATGCCGCATGCAACGGCTAAGGAGCTCAATGTTGCTAATGTGACTTTCGAAAATAGCAACTGGATGTATATAGAAGTTTCAGAAGCGCGCTTTACAGCAATGCAGTTTGAAGTGCTGAAGTCACCACGTTTCGGACTGAGAATAAACCTACCTTCAGATATCACCTATCAAGAGTTGTCTCCTCAATTCCTCACGATGTTAAGTCAAGAATTTGGTTTTGTTTTACTACCAAATGCAGGCCTTGAAGAAGAGCAGGCATTAGTCGAGTTAACTGCGCCTTTTGGTGAGATTTATCAATGGCAGTTTGGACCTGTTCACGTGGTGAAGCCTGAAGAGAAACCTCATGGATTTGTTCACTCCATTGAAAAAACACCATTACATTGGGATTTGAGTATGTTACCGCTCGATCATGAGCGTGTTATTGATAATGAGCGTTTCTACGCATCAACCTTTTTACTTTACTGTAAAACCGCTGCGCAGCCCGGCGAAGGGCAAACAACGATTGTTGACAGCCGTAATGTGTTGAAGCTTGCAGGTCGAAAAAAGGTGAGAGAGTGGCAAGAAACAGAAGTTATCTATTCCACAAAGATGACTTATTTTGGCGGTGTGCCGCGCGTGTATCCTTTGGTGTTTGAACACCCAAAAAATGGTGAGTTATTACTGCGTTATCAAGAGGGTAGCGACTCTCAGTTGCAAACTTTTGAACTGAGTTCAGAGCAACTGGAAAGCAATGCATTTAATGCGCTGATCTCTGAAGTCAACGCATTGTGTTATGACGAGCGCTGCATGATTGCCCATGATTGGCAGGATGGTGACTTAATCATAGTAGACAATCATTACACCCTACACGGAAGGTTGCCCATGACGGAGCTTTCGATGAACCGTGAAGTGTGGCGAGTACAGGTAATTTAAGGAATATATAAAATGAATAACAAAATGACATTTGAACAAATAGATAACAATATTGATGGAATTATTAATCAAATAGCTGCGGCGAGTGCAGATATTGAAGCACTGAGAAGATTACCAGAAAGCACGGTTACTCTGCTCAAAGAGACTGGTGTATTCAGTATGGCGATGCCAAAATCAATGGGGGGCGCTGAGCTAGATCCAATCAATCAAATTAAATTGATTGAGAAAATATCTCGAGCCAATAGTGCGGCAGGGTGGTGCACTATGATCGGTTCAGACAGTGGTTACTTTGCAGCAATGTTACCTCAAGAGCTGGCAACAAAAACCTATCCAAACCCTCATGTCATCAGTGGTGCAGCTCTATCACAAACGGGTAAAGCGCGTAAAGTTGCGGGCGGTTATATGGTAAGTGGTCGCTGGCCCTTTGTCAGTGGTTGTAATAATGCTGAGTGGTTGATTGCGGGTTGTAAGGTGTATGACGGTGAAGACATGGTGTTACTAGAGGGAGATATTCCGCAAACACTGCAATGTTTTTTAAATATGTCAGATCTCGAAATCCTTGATACTTGGCATGTGATGGGGCTACGGGGCACTGGTAGTAATGATGTCGCATTACAGCAAGAGATATTTGTGGCCGAAGAAATGACGTTTAGCTTTCAGCAACCAAGAAGTTTTCAGGATGGGGCGCTTTATCAATTCCCCATGGCCTTTATGTTTAATTTCTCTGCTGTACCGCTTGGGGTGGCACAATCTGCATTAGACTTTTTCCTTTCGGAAGCAAATAAGCCAACCAGGCAAGTGCATCAGGCAGGGCAATTTTTAAAAGGCCGGGCATTAAAAGATGAATCTTTTGTACAAGGTGCAGTTGGCGAAGCGGCAACTAAACTTAGAGTGTTAAGAGCATTTTTGTATCATGAAGTTGAGCAAATCTGGTCTTTATTGAAGCAAGGTGAGATGCCTTCTCCTGTACAACAGGTGGCCTTTTTAGCTGCTACCACTGAAGTATTTAGTGGCTGCCAAGAGGTTGTAGAAACGTTAGTTAAGTGTCGTGGTGGTTCGGCGGTTTATCAGGGAAACCCATTAGAGCAAGCGCTTCGAGACATCGTCACTATGAATCAACACGCCATGACATCGCCGCGTAATCAACATCAATTGGGGAGAGCCTTACTTGGTGTTCCTCCAGAGCAAATCTTACTTTAAAAGGTGCAACCCGTATCCTTGATACGGGTCATCTCCTACACTTGTTAAAGAGCAAGGAGCCACGAAATGAATTCGTTAGAAAACTACTTTTTTCCTTACCGCAAGGGAATTATAGGTACAGAGCACAAGGTTTCTAGAAATAATCAGAGCAAGTCTTTAATTTATGCTGATTGGACGGCTAGTGGGCGATTATATGAGCCAATTGAACGCTATATAAATCAAGAGCTAGGGCCTTATATTGCCAACACCCATACTGAGTCCAATGAGACTTCTCGGGTGATGACTAAGGCATACCATGAGGCGCAAGATATTATCAAAGCGCATGTTAATGCGGATGATAATGACATCTTATTGTTTACTGGAAATGGTTCAACAGCGGCTGTAAATAAGTTGCAGCGTTTAATGGCATTGAAAAGCCCTCGTGTTGGTGATGAGCCCCTTCCCGTGGTTTTTGTTACACATATGGAGCATTACTCAAATCACGCTTCATGGCTGGCGTGCGACGTCGAAGTGGTTGTTATTCCTGCGGCTAAAGGTAAGCCAGCATCAGACTTAGCTGCCTTTAAACGTTTATTATCCGCATACGAGGGGCGTAAGATCATTGGTGCATTTAGTGCGGCCTCTAATGCATCGGGTGTATGTACACAACTCAGTAGCTTAGCGGCTTTAGTACATCAATATGGTGGTGTTTGTATTGCCGATTTCGCCGCCGCAGCCCCGTATCTTGAAATCAATATGCACCCAGAGCGTGACGAGTGCCGTTTAGATGCGGTTTTTTTCTCCCCACATAAGTTCCTTGGCGGTCCAGGTGCTTCAGGTGTGCTGATATTTAATAAAAATTTATATCAGCTAAATACGCCAGATCAACCCGGTGGTGGTACAGTGGAATCTGTAGATAAACAGGGTAATCCCACTTACATCGCAGACATTACACAAAGAGAAGATGGTGGAACGCCTGGTACATTACAAGCTGTTCGTGCTGCTTTGGCTGTGGTACTAAAGGAAAAAATGGGAGTGAAAAACATTCTTGCAAGAGAAAAAGAGCTCAGATTTTTACTTGCACAGCAGTTACGAGAAATTTCAGGCCTTCATATTGTTGAAGATCAACCAGTTGAAAAACTGGGTATTATTTCCTTCTTTGTTAATAACCTAGACCACAATGACATTGCTGAGGAGTTAGATAACCAATTTGCTATCCAAGTTCGAGGTGGGATCTCTTGTGCAGGTTATTATGCACATCATATTTTTAAGAAGGAATTTGAAAAGCTTGGATGTGGTGTAAAAAGTGCGACGCCAGCAGGCTGGGTAAGAATTTCGTTACACCCAACAATGACGACAGCAGAAATCAATGAAATCGGCACTGCCGTTAAGGTTGTTGTAGAGCAGCTAAAGTCGAGTAAAAAAGCTAGTAGTAAATTGAGCGCAGATAAGCTGATGGCTCTTCGTGAGGTGGAACTATTTTCGCCTACAATAAACTGGAATAAACAGAATGAAGGAGTAGCAGTTGGTGTTTAACCTTTATTTTTTCGTTATTATGGATGATGAAATAAGTTAAAATTTATCCTAAAGGTTTAGTTTTTTACGTCGATAACTAACCTGATCCATCAAAAAGTCAGGTAATCACTTATGAATATTTCCGGAAGTAACCTACCTGCTATGTCTGGAGCTGGTCAAAGCGGTGAAGTATACAGCGCCGTTTTGGCAAAAAAGCAACAGAAAGCAGATGGACAAGCCGCGCTTGCTTTAATTGAATCTGCGGGCAGCAGTGCAGCAGCACAAACGCCAGCTAAATCAGTGACAGCAACGCTAGGCAACAACATCAATACATATGCGTAAGCTTATGTCTGATGGCACGTTGTCTTCGGCATGTCCGATAGATATGTGCAAAGCAATCGGTGCTAGGGTCATTAGCACCGATTTTTTGCTATTTTAGTCTAGTAAATTTAAGTCAATCGGCGTTTTACTTGGCTGACCACCAATTTCTCGCACTAATTTAGGCACCAAGAATCCCGGCAGTACTTCTAAAAGCTCAGCCATTATCGCCTTGGCTTCACGCTCTTCTACATCAAAATGACTAGCGCCTTCTACCTTATCGAGTAAATGCAAATAATAAGGCAGTATATCTGCATCGAACAGGGCTTCACTCAATTGGGCTTGGGTTGCGACATCGTTATTAATTCCTTTAAGTAGCACAGCTTGGTTTAGCAAGGTCACATTGGCTTGTTTAAGCTTTTGCATTGCCGCTTTAAAAGTACCATCGATTTCATTTGCATGATTAATGTGATTTACCAAAATCACCTTTAAATGACTCTTTGCTAAACGTTGGCACAATTCCTCGGTTACTCTCGCTGGGATCACCACCGGTAAGCGGCTGTGAATACGTAAACGTTTGATTTGTGGTATAGCCTCTAACTGTTCTAGCACCCAAGCTATCATGTCATCTTTGGCCATCAGCGGATCACCGCCACTTAAGATCACCTCATTGATTTCATGATGGGCGCGCAAATAATCAAATACAGGCTCTAAGGTGCGTTTGTTGACCTGATTATCCTGATAAGGGAAGTGGCGTCGAAAACAGTAGCGGCAGTTGACCGCACAACCAGTTTTTAGCATGAGTAATACCCTAGAGCGGTACTTATGTAACAAACCTGGTACAGGCGCGTCTTGTTCTTCGAGTGGATCTTTACTAAATCCCGCTTCAGTTAAATATTCCTGATGTACAGGTAACACTTGTAAAAGCAAGGGATCATGACGATCTCCGTGGCGCATTTTAGCGATAAATGGGCGAGGTACTCGCATAGGAAACAAGCGCTTAGCTGCAAAGTCTCGTGCATCAAACTGGTCATGCAACCCCAAGATGTTGAGTAGCTCTTGTGGGTCGGTGACAACATTTGCTAATTCTTTTTGCCAGTTAGTCTGCAAATTTACTTCATTTATTTGTATCATTAGCAGGTTAATTACTCGAATATACGTAGATTAGAGGATACGATGGCGAATTATAGCACCAACGAGTTCAAGGGCGGCCTAAAAATTATGATGGACGGCGAGCCTTGTTCTATCTTAGAAAATGAAATGGTCAAGCCTGGTAAAGGACAAGCGTTTAACCGCGTTAAAATCCGTAAGCTTATCTCAGGTAAAGTACTAGAGAAAACATTTAAGTCTGGCGACTCAGTGGAAGGCGCAGACGTAATGGATACTGATCTAGCGTATTTATACACTGATGGTGAGTTCTGGCATTTCATGAACAACGAAACATTTGAGCAGATCGCAGCTGATGAAAAAGCACTTGGCGATAGCGTAAAATGGTTGGTTGAAAATGACGTTTGTACTATCACACTGTGGAATGGTAACCCAATCGCAGTAACACCACCTAACTTTGTTGAGCTTGAGATCACTGAAACCGATCCAGGCCTGAAAGGCGACACTGCGGGTACTGGTGGTAAGCCTGCAACGCTGAGCACAGGTGCTGTTGTCCGTGTTCCTTTGTTCGTTCAAATTGGTGAAGTGATCAAAGTTGATACGCGTAGTGGCGAATACGTAAGCCGCGTAAAATAATAGCGTAAAGCAATTTACGATGTTTTATAAATCCCAGCATGTTGCTGGGATTTTTTTGGAGTAAACAATGACGGTGAACAATTGGCAGCCAAGTGCAACGATAGAGACGCTTAGGCAAAGGGCTGCGATTTTAGCGAAGATACGGCACTTTTTTGCTGCTCGTGATGTGATGGAAGTTGACACGCCGAGCCTTTCTCAAGCCTCAGTGACCGATCCTCACTTAGATACTTTCCATACTCGATTTGTTGGCCCAAATCACAGCCAAGGTTTGCCTTTATTTTTACAAACGTCACCTGAGTATGCGATGAAAAGACTACTTGCCGCGGGTAGTGGTGCGATTTTTCAATTATGTAAGGCTTTTCGTAACGAAGAGTCAGGGCGTCATCACAATCCAGAATTTACGATGTTAGAGTGGTATCGTCCGGGCTTTGACGAATTTGACTTAATGGCAGAAATCGATGAGTTGATGCAGATGTTATTGGACTGTCCTGCTAGTGACTCGATGACTTACCAGCAAGCCTTTGAGACCCATCTTGGATTTGACCCTTTAAGCGTGTCGCTGACGGAATTGAAAGCGCACGCCAATAAATACGGTTATGGTGATATTGCAGCTATCGAGAATAATCCAGATACTTTACTGCAATTGCTATTTTGCATGGAAATTGAGCCTAAAATCGGTCAGCAGCAACCTTGTTTTGTTTATCACTTTCCGGCATCGCAAGCGGCACTGGCAAAACTTAACCCGAAAGACAATCGCGTTGCAGGGCGTTTTGAGCTCTATTACCGCAACATGGAACTCGCCAACGGATTTAACGAATTGACGGATGCAGTAGAGCAAAGAGCGCGTTTTGAGCAAGATAACCAACTCAGAGCTGAGATGGGATTGCATCCAGTGCCGGCTGATGAGCGGTTATTGGCTGCACTTGACGCGGGGATCCCCGATTGTGCTGGTGTTGCACTGGGAATAGATAGGCTAGTCATGCTGGTGCTAAACAAAGCGAGTATCAGCGAAGTGCTCACATTTGATGTTTCGCGGGCTTAGCGCCGCGAAACAAAGCGAGTAAGTTCTTTTTGAGTGGTTTCTGTGAGCTTTTGGGCACTTTGGCATTCAGCTAACGCGCCATCAATTTGTGATTTAGATTGCTGACCCAGTTCGACAATTTGTTGCACTGCTTGGTGGGTATGTTTTTGCGTTTCTTCAAGTTGGTGTACCGCACTAACGATTTCTTCTAATTGCGCTTGATTGCGTTCAAAGTCATCACTCATCGAAATAAAGCCTTGAGAGGTATCGCTGATGGCTTTCTCTGCTGAGCTTGAATGAGAAATCAATTGTTCTGATTCTTGATTGGTTTCACCGACTAGCACATTCATTTGATTGATAAAATCGCTGATCTGGCGGGTGGCCGCATTGACCTTGACCGACAGCGCACGAACTTCATCGGCAACCACTGCAAAGCCACGCCCAGCTTCACCTGCTCGAGCTGCTTCAATTGCTGCATTGAGCGCAAGCAAGTTGGTTTGGTCAGAAAACTCTTCAACCATTTTTAGAATGTTGCGAATATTCTCACTATTTTCTTTCAGGCCTGAAACCGTCGATGAGAAGTTACCTAGTAGCGTGGTGATTTGTTTTACTTCAGCGACAAGCTTAGTTAACGACTGTGATGAACCGCGAACAAAGTGCAAGCTTTCAGTGTTGGCCTGATAAACCTGATCGGTATTGTGCACAATACTTTGTAAACTGTGGCTGACCTGATCGGAAGCGGCAATAATCGTGTCACCTTGGCTCAGCTGCTGCTGTCCATACTTTGCGGTACTTTGCATGGAGCTGGTGATATCGCGGTTGCTTTGTGTCGCCGCAGCGGCACTTTCGTATGTTTTTTCCAATAAGAGACTAAGGTGGGTGGTAAAGGTGTTGTACTGCTCGCTTAAATCTCTAAATTCGTCATAAGTGAATTGTGGCAGTTTCGCATCTAAGTTACCGTTTTGGCGATTAACACGCTCCAATGACTCTTTCATCGCTTGTACAGGTCGTACGATTAAAAAGCGCATATAGAAGACGGTAAACGCAAACGCAGCAACAATCACAATAGTGATAAGCCAAAACAATCCCATACTCGAACCAGAGTGAGCAAGTTCAGAATACAGCCAGACCAAGCTAATAACCTGAAATAGGAGTAAAAAGCCTAAATTGCCAACAATTTTACGAGAAAGGGTATAGAAAAACGTCTGTTCTACAAAATTATAAATGCGCATATATAAACTCATATTGGGCTCATCATTGTGCCACTTTATTTGTCTCAGTATAGATGAGCTAAATGGAATAACAATGCTAAAGCGATCAAGCAGTTACTCAATTGGGGTGGCGTAGGCGCCAATGCCCTGTAAATACATTTTGGTTTGGCATGGAAAGTTGGTGAAAACACCATCTACCCCGAAATCTAGCATCATATCTATGTCTTGTTGTTTATCGACCGTATAAGCAAATACCTTTAATCCGCGAGATTTTGCGTCCAACACATATTCATGATTAATAAAGTTTTTGTCCATATGAATACTGTAGGCATGGAGCGATTCGGCAAATTGCGCATAATGAATTGGAATAGAAGCCGTTAACGCGCCAATTCTTACCCAAGGTAATTTTTGCTTTAGCCACAATAGTTGGTGATGGTCAAAAGAGGAGATGAGTAGCTGCTCTCTGGTGATCACGCCTTGCTGGATATGTTCTTCAATATAGGTAACGAATTTATCTAGGCCAAAGGTATGCTTCAGTTCTAAATTGATATTTGTCTGTTTGCCTATCGTGGCGAACACTTGCTGCAACGTGGGAATTGATTGCCCTTTACCGGCATCAAGCGTGGCAAGATAGGCTTGAGTTTGTTCATTAACTCTACCCACGCCGTTGGTGGTTCTGTCTAGCCAAGTGTCGTGGATAATGGCGTAATCATCCGCGCAACTTTGCACATCCAACTCAATACCATCAACGCCAATATGGAGAGCCGCTTCTATTGCAGCAAGTGTATTTTCTGGATAGCTGCCACTGGCTCCACGGTGCGCTAAGACTTGAATCATGCTTTTTTCCTTGTAATAGACCAAGTTTCAAAACAGGCTGCACTAACTACCAACAACCCGCCAAGTAATGTTGTAAGTGTCAACGTCTCGTGTAACAGAATATAAGCTAATAGCGTTCCATACAATGGCTGTAAACAAGAAATTAACCCTGCAGTGGTGGCAGATAAATAACGTAGGCTAGAGGCAAACAAGGCGTGTGGAATTGCCGTAAATATTGCTCCTGCAAGCAAGATTAACCAGAGGTTTTCTGTGGATACTTGCTGAATTGGCACTTCCACAAATGCTAACAGCATGAGGCATGCAACAAGCGTTTGATAAAGCATTGTGTGTGGGCCGCTATAGTGAGAAAAGAAGCGCTTTTGGAGCAAGTTGCGCAGCGCAAAGAGTGCGCCCGAGAATACGCCGGTAATAATCCCCAAGGTAACTTGGTTGCCAAGGTTCGCTTCTGGCACTAACAGATAGATACCAAATAACACCGCGCTCGCACTGATAAAATCTTTTAGCTGTACACGGCTGCGAGTGAAAAGTGGCTCTAAAAAAACGGTGATCACGGGGTAGGTGAAAAAGGCAATGATCCCAACTGCAATTCCCGCCATTTGCATGCCTGCAAAGTAAGTCACCCAATGGAGTCCCACGATGACACCAAGAACTAAAGCAGTTAGGTAATCTTTTGTGTGTATTAATTTTATCGGCTGCCGTTGTATTTTGAGTAAGAGGAGTAGCACAACGAAAGCAACGGCGGTACGGTAAACGGTGATATCCAGTGCTGAGAGTGAAATTAATTTTGAAAATAATGCTGTTCCACCAAATAATAAAACGGCACTATGAAGCGAGAGCAAAGCGGATTGTTGTGGGCGCATATTGAATATTAGAACTGTTTTTTAGCAGTCTATCATTTAATCGCTTTGAGATGACAAGATTGTTGACACTTGTCACTCAACATTATGCGCTTAAACGTAAATAATAATAAAAAGAGTGAATCAGAGAAGCTTGTGTCCATAACCACAGAATTTACCCTAGTTGAGAAACGGCGCTCATTTTGGAATGCCGGACCCCTTATATTTTCAACCTTTTATTTTTTCCCATTGATATTTAATTGGGCGCAATTGAGTGTAGTTAATATTGCGTTGCAAGTTATTGTTTACTTTAGCTTTGTCGTGCTCTATTGGCAGAGTATTACAAAAACGGGCAATGCGTTGGTGATGAATTTAGTGCTGATGGCTGGGCTTTGTGTCGCGGGTAGTTGGGTGACGACTGGGACGAGTTCATTATTTGGCTTTATTGCTTTTTTCTGTGGTTTTAATTTTCTGCCTCGCTATAAAATCATTGCGATGCTAATCATCATTGCGCTGGTATTGCTAACGGCTAAATTTATCGCCACCCAGCAAACGGTTTATTTCTTGATGCCAGCTCTGTGTGTGGCATGTGGACTCTTTATTTTTGGTTGGATGTCACACCGAGAGCGAGTACATCAGGAGTTGCAGAGGCAAAGTGAAGAGGAAATTAAGCGATTAGGCGCAGTGGCTGAGCGGGAGCGTATAGCGCGCGACCTACATGATTTACTTGGTCATTCACTCAGCTCGATAGCATTAAAAGCAGAGCTGGCGAGTAAATTTGCTGCTGCAAATGCATTAGAACAAGCGCAATCAGAAGCGCAGCAGGTTGCAGACTTAGCGAGAGAAGCACTAAGCGAAGTGCGCCAAGCCGTCACCGGCTACCATCAGCTAGCGCTTGATGCTCAGCTGCACATTTTGGCATCGAGGCTAAAAGATAAGGGCATTGCCGTAACGCTAGAATTGCAGGCGGTCACTTTAGATAAAGTAAGCGAAGCCTGTTTGTGCTTTTTTGCTAAAGAAATATGCACCAACATTATTCGTCACAGCGACGCGGATAAGGTTTGCTTCAAACTACGACAAACTGACAATAATGTCTTTGTAGAAATTAAAGATAATGGCTCTATAAAGTCCATAAAAGAAGGAAATGGTTTAATGGGGATCCGTACCAGATTGAAAGAATGTGGTGGCCAATTATTTTATCACACCGAACAGGGCGGATACTTTAAGGCGGTACTAGGGGAAGTAGGATGATCAAAGTTTTTATTGTTGAAGATCAAGCATTAGTAAGAGGGGCTATCGCGGCATTATTGAGCTTAGATAGAGAGATTGAAGTGGTTGGCGAGGCTGAAAATGGTCAAGTTGCAAAGGAAAAGTTAGCAAAGTTAACGCCTGATATCGTGCTAACGGATATTGAAATGCCACAAGTCACTGGTCTTGAACTTGCTCAGCACTTACAACAAAAAATGCCAGACACAAAAGTGGTTATCATGACGACCTTTTCTAAGGCGGGTTATATTCGCCGCGCGATCACTTTAGGGGTAAATGGTTTTGTATTAAAAGAAGCCCCAAGTGAGTACTTGCTATCAACGCTGAAAAAGGTCATGAATGGATATAAGGTTATTGACCCAGAGCTTGCTTTGTACGCTTTGGAAGATGCTGATCCACTTACCGATAAGGAGCGAAAAGCGTTACGTTTAGCGAGTGAAGGGTTAAAAACAGCTGAAATCGCAGGACAGCTATTTTTGAGTGAGGGAACGGTAAGGAATTATTTATCTGACGCTATCGCAAAATTACATGCGACAAACCGAGTAGATGCAGCAAGAATTGCTAAGCAAAAAGGGTGGCTGTAACTCGGTGTAATAGCATATATCCAGTTAATACTTCAAAATCATGCTGTGCGGTAATATACTGCACCATCCGCTAAGTAATAATAATGTATTAATTTTGAGTGCAATAATGGATCCTAAATTACTTATTCAAGTTACCGCAATAACGACTGTGGTCTGTACAGTTTTTATGGCCGTAAACTGGTTTATTAATAAAGGCCTACCAGGCACTCGAGATTGGCTTATTTTCATTGCGCTTACCGCAATTGGATGTGGCTTGTTGGCCGCCTATACGCTTCCCATTACGTTCTCAATTTTTATTCCCAATCTCACTATCGCATTTGGACTTTTTTATCTGGCTCGTGGTGTTGATGCGTTTTTTAGCGTGAAAAGCAATTACATGCCCTGGTATGTATTAGCCGCATTGGGCATTCCGAGTTTTACTTACTTTTTGTACGTGGATTTTAATTTTATAGCTCGCGTCGGGATCAACTACTTAGTCTGGGCAATGGCGATGATTTATTGTCTACGGGCTTTGAATAAAGGACAAAAGTTATTATCGAAGGAATTTAGTGCAGCACATTGGGCGTTTGGTCTATCGTGCTTGAGCTTACTGGCCGTGTTTACTTTTAGAGTAGTCATGCTTGGCGGCTATTCAGTGACAGACAGCCTTGTTTCGGCAAATTGGGTTAATCAGTTTTTTGCTGTCTCTGTGAGCACGATGCCGCTGCTGTTGTGTTTTTCTTTATGCCTGTTATGTAGCAGCCGTCGTGAAAAAGAACTCTGCCTGTTAAAAACTGCTGCTGAGCAGTCAGCGCAAGTAAAAGGACAGTTTTTAACGTTATTAAGTCATGAACTGAGAACACCACTAAACGCCATTGTGGGTCACGCAGAATCACTTAAAAAAGTGCCACGTGAGCCCAATCGCCATGCTCAATTATGCGATGTTATCGTCCACGCCGCGATGTCGATGTCAGACTTAGCCAATCAAGTATTATTGCAAGCGAAAGGGGAATATGCGGCGCAAAATCGCGTGCCTGTCTCGCTTTATAGTCTTTCGCAAGAGTTAGTTCGCCTTTTACAGCCGCTGGCATTGGCTAAAGGGTTGAGTTTGAGAGTAGAGGTTAAAGGCCTGTATCCACAGGACGTTCATGTCGTCGAGCAAGATACATTGTCTTTGGTACTTAGAAATCTGCTTTCGAACGCGATTAAGTACACAGATAAAGGCATTATTACGTTGATCCTTGAAGGCACAAGTCGCGCTGAGGATAAGCAAACTATCCGTTTTGCAATTAAAGATACGGGCAAAGGACTGACTGAATTACAAATGGAAAAGATCTTCGAGCCCTTTGTCACATTAAATACCGAACAATCCATCTCGCAAAGTGCAGGATTTGGGTTGGCGTTATGCAAGCAACTGCTGCAAGGGCTAGACTCTGAGCTTAACGTCGACAGCAAGCTTGGCAATGGCACTGTGTTTAGCTTTGAGTTAGATTGCCAGTGTAGTGATTCACCGTTACAGAGCACGGAGTTTAATACAGAGAAGCTAGCACTCAATGTGCTTGTTGTTGAAGATAACCTCATGAATATTGATGTGATCAGCACCTATTTAAACGATATGGTGAATGAGTTTTCTATTGCTAAGTGCCTTGCAGAAGCGGAAGTCGCGCTATTAGAACACAATTTCGATATTATTCTGTTAGACATGCGACTGCCAGATGGTAATGGTCTTGAGTGGTTTAAAGAGGGCTTCAACGAAATTGGCTTTACCTCCAGTGTTAAGGTTATCGCGTTAACGGGTGATGGCGATCCTGAGTTGAAAAGGCGATGCCTCCGAGCTGGCATGCAGGACTGTTTAACTAAGCCTATCATGCCAAGCCGTTTATATGCGGCACTGGAATGTGCGACCGTAAAAACAACGTCTCGCTTGGAATGTAAGACTCTGATTGATCAATCAAAATTTATGGATCTCGCAAACCGTGAAAGTTCAGGTGTGCTGGCGACGAAATTGATGTATTTAGCCGATCGATTTGAGTACGAAATTGCGCAAATTAAAGGACTCACAGAGTTGAATGTAACTGACTTAGCCGTTGATAAGCTTGCCTACATTGAAAATGAAGCTCTGGAGCTTGGCATGGTGAATTTTGCCGAGCTTGTGCAAG
Source organism: Pseudoalteromonas sp. DY56-GL79 (assembly GCF_041414765.1). Lineage (NCBI taxonomy): Bacteria > Pseudomonadati > Pseudomonadota > Gammaproteobacteria > Alteromonadales > Pseudoalteromonadaceae > Pseudoalteromonas > Pseudoalteromonas sp. DY56-GL79. The sequence goes on from NZ_JANHZS010000014.1 coordinate 131,957, forward strand.
CAGCAACTGCGCAGCTAAGTTACTCGGAAGAGCAAGTTGATTGGGACGCTCTCGCTATGGTTGCTAGACGCTCAGTTGAGCGTTTATTAGAACTTCATGCCCAAATTGCAACACTGGAGTCGGTATCAAATTCAGTGGTTAATCTATCTGCATAAAAAGATTCATCGATCTTGGCCTAGGTCATTAGGCTATTTTGGGTTAAAATAACAGCATAGCTTATTTAACAAGACAGTAATGCCAAAACAGGATCCCTATCTCGATAGAGAACAGCAAAAATACGACAATCCAGTACCTAGTCGCGAATTTATCTTAGAACACATTAAAAGCGCGGCCAAACCACCTTCTTTCTCTCAATTGTGTAACGATTTAAAAGTGCAAGACGAAGAACGTCAAATTGCGCTTAAACGCCGCTTGCGCGCAATGGAGCGAGACGGTCAACTGCACTTTAATAAATTTAAGTGTTACACCATTCCAAGTGATGATGGTCTAGTCAAAGGCCGCGTTGTTGGACACCGTGATGGCTTTGGCTTTTTAGAAGTCGAAGGCGAACCCAAAGATTGGTTTATCACTAAGTATCAAATGGAGCGCGTGCTACATGGCGATTGGGTGTTAGCAAAGGCTGGCAGCCGAGGCTCAGGTGGTAAGGTGGAAGCGCGCATTGTGCGGGTACTTGAAAAAGAGCGTGCGCCAGTCGTCGGTCGTTATTTTGTTGAGTTTGGCATGGCAGTCGTGGTGCCAGAAGACCCTCGTATTACTCAAGATATCATCATCGTACCTGGCCAAGAAAATGGTGCTCGCCATAATCAAATGGTGCAGGTAGAGATCACTCAAAGCCCTAGCAAACAAATGAATGCAATGGGTAAAGTACTTGAGGTGCTCGGCGATCATATGGCACCGGGTATGGAAATTGAGGTGGCACTTCGCAATCATGACATTCCTCATGAGTGGCCAAGTGAAGTAGAAGCACAAGTTGCAAATCTTGGTGAGTTTGTTGAAGAGTCAGCCAAACAAGGCCGTGTCGACCTGCGCGATTTACCGTTAGTGACCATTGATGGTGAAGACGCCCGTGACTTTGATGATGCCGTATATTGTGAGCGTAAAAAGTCAGGTGGTTGGCGTTTATGGGTTGCTATTGCGGATGTGTCTCATTATGTCGGTAAAGGCACTGCGCTTGACAAAGAAGCGATTGAGCGTGGTAACTCAGTGTATTTTCCTGAGCAAGTTGTGCCAATGCTACCTAAGGTGCTATCGAACGGTCTATGTTCATTGAATCCTAAGGTAGACCGTTTATGTATGGTTGCGGAAATGACCGTGTCCGAAGCGGGTCGTTTGTCTGGCTACCGTTTTTACGAAGCCGTGATGAACTCTCACGCTCGTCTTACTTACACCAAAGTCCATGCGATTTTACAAGGTGACGAAAAGCTCAGAGCGGATTATCAGCCTCTTGTGCCTCATCTGACCGAGCTCCATAACATGTATATGACGCTGAAGGCTGCAAGGCAGGAGCGTGGTGCAATTGAGTTTGAAACCCTAGAAACGCGTTTTGTATTTAATGCTCATCGGAAGATTGACTCTATCGTGCCTGTGGTTCGTAACGACGCCCACAAACTCATTGAAGAGTGCATGATCTTGGCGAATGTGTCAGCAGCAAAGCTGTTGGAAAAACACGAAGCCCATAGCTTGTACCGTGTTCATGATGAGCCAGATCCTGAAAGATTGAGCCAATTTAGACAATTCTTGCAAGACTTGGGTATTGAAAGCCAATTACCTAACGATCCGTCGCCAGAGGAGTTGACCCAAGCGCTTGAGTCATTGGGAGATCGCCCTGAAAAAGAATTGATCCAAACTATGTTACTGCGCTCTATGAAGCAAGCGGTATATCAGCCAGAAAATATTGGCCACTTTGGTTTGGCATTAAAAGCCTATGCACACTTTACCTCACCTATTCGCCGTTATCCGGATCTGGTGGTACACCGCGCAATCAAAGGCATTTTACAGCAGCAACAACAACCCGTGAGTGGCGCTTACATCTATAACGAAGATGAAGTAAAACAACTGGGTGAGCAGTGCTCGATGACAGAGCGCCGCGCTGATGACGCCACTCGTGAAGTCGCTGATTGGCTAAAATGTGAATTTATGCAAGATCACGTTGGCGATGAATTTACCGGTGTGATCTCATCGGTCACCAACTTTGGATTATTTGTGAGGTTGGACGACCTGCAGATTGACGGGATGATCCATGTTAGCAATTTAGGGCATGAGTATTTCCACTTTGATGGTGCAAAGCAATGTCTGATTGGTGAGCATAGTCGCACGGTGTTTAGACTCGGCGATAAACTTACTGTTGTGGTTGCTTCAGTTAGCTTGGACGATCGTCGCATCAACTTAGCGTTAGCTGAAGAGGGTCAGCAAGACAGGTATGCAAGACGTCGAAAATCGCCAAAAAGCACAGCAAGTAGTGTTCGTGAGCAGCTAAAAACGGGTAAAATCCCGGGAGCTAAGCGCCGTGACGGTGAAACGTCTGGTCGCGATAAAGATAATAAAGGCGATGACAAAGCCAAAAAGCGCAAAAGAACGACCCCTAAGGGTGAGCTCAAACAGGCGAAAAAGGCAGGCACGCTGAAGTCGAAGAAAAAATCGACGAGTAAAAAAGCCAAAGCGGCAAAGGGCAAAGCAAAACGCCCAGGTAAAAACGAAAGAAATCGTAGCAAAAAAGCGCAATAGATTATAAAGCGGGAGCTTTAACGTGAGTAACGAATTAATTTTTGGCTTTCATTCAATCGAAGCCATTTTGAATAACGCGCCGGAGCGTTTTTTAGAAATTTATGCACTTAAGGGACGTGAAGATCAGCGTTTAAATCAAGTCGTAAACGATGCCCGTAAGTTTGGTATTTCAGTGCAGTTTATGCAGCGAAAAGCGCTTGATAACAAAGCGAATGGTGAGCAACATCAGGGCATTATTGCCAATGTTAAAGCGGCGCGCGCATACAATGAAAAAGATCTTGATGAGATCATTCAAAGAGAAACCACGCCGTTTTTCTTGGTACTTGATGGGGTAACGGATCCTCATAACTTAGGTGCATGTCTGCGTAGTGCTGATGCAGCAGGTGTACATGGTGTGATCGTACCAAAGGATAAGTCTGCAAAGCTAAACGGCACTGCAAGAAAAGTAGCGTGTGGCGCTGCAGAAACGGTTCCGCTTATCCAAGTAACCAATCTTGCTCGTACGTTGCGTGATATTAAAGAAGCCGGTGTGTGGGTTGTGGGTACTGCAGGTGAAACCGATACAGCTGTTTTTGATGCAAACCTGACTGGGCCTATGGCCATTGTAATGGGCGCTGAAGGTGATGGCATGCGCCGCTTAACTCGAGAGCATTGCGATGAACTGGTTAAGATCCCGATGGTAGGTAGCGTGTCTAGTTTAAATGTATCGGTTGCGACCGGTGTGTGTTTATTTGAAGTGTTAAGACAGCGCTCAGCACTTTAATCACTTAATAAGCGCTGGCTTTTGCGGCGCATCTTTAACGGCTTAAAGAGCTTAAAGAGCTTTAAGAGCTCGCAAGGTAAACTTGCTCCTGCTCAGGTCTACCTTTGGTAGGAGCCGATTTATTCGGCGAGCTTTTAAAACCCGCAAAGTCAGCATGCCCCACACAGCGCTACCTTTGGTAGGAGCCGATTTACTCGGCGAGCTTTCAAAACCCGCAAGGTAAACTTGCCCCACACAGCGCTACCTTTGGTAGGAGCCGATTTACTCGGCGAGCTTTCAAAACCCGCAAAGTCAGCATGCCACACAGGTTTATCTTTGGTAGGAGCCGATTTATTCGGCGAGCTTTTAAAATCCGCAAAGTCAGCATGCCCTACACAGGTTTATCTTTGGTAGGAGCCGATTTATTCGGCGAGCTTTTAAAACCCGCAAGGTAAACTTGCTCCTACACGATTCTGTCTGTGGCAGGAGCCGATTTATTCGGCGAGCTTTTAAAACCTGACAGGTCAGCTTGCTCTCACACAATTGTACGGTATTACCCCATTAAAATCCCTTGCAACTCTTTAAGAGACTCTACGGTATAGGTTGGCTTGATATGGTCGGGGCAGACTTTGCCATCATGCTTTAACCAACAGCTATCAATCCCAAAGCGGTTTGCGCCTAAAATGTCACTCGCTGGTGTGTCGCCAACCATTAATACTTTGGATTTGTCGGGGTTCCCCAACAGCGCTAACGTATGCGCAAAAATACTCGGATCTGGCTTGGCTTTACCTACCAACTCAGAGATCACCACTTCAGAAAAACGATCCACAAGGCCGGTATGTTCCAATCTTTTTTGCTGAAGCGCGGCAAATCCGTTGGTAATAATAGCCAAAGTACATTGGCCTTTCAGGCTGTCGAGCAGGGCTTTAGCTCCCGGTAACGGTTGGCAAATTTCAGCCATCGCTGCCAAGAATCCCGCGTTGAGTGTTTCTGGCGCGATATCGAGTTTTTCAGCCCAGCGGCTAAAGCGCGTTACCTGAAGTGTTTTTGCGTCAATCTCACCATTTTGATACTGCACCCAAAGTGGCGCATTTAAGCTGTTGTATTCTTCGTAGTCCTCGTCAGTGAACACAACGTCATATTGAGTAAACAGCGTTTGCAATCCAAGTTTGGCATTAAAGCTAAATAAGGTTTCGTCAGCATCAAATAAAATATGTGTGTAGTTCGGCATTATAAATACATCTCTGGGTGATTAAAGGGCGCCATTGCGAGCAATAAGGCTTGCGTGTAGCTACTTTCTCTGGTGGCAAGGTGGTTGGTTAGTAAACCGATAGCACCGCCTTGTTGCTTGATATTAGTGGTATTGAACAGGTCATCCATTACATGTCCTAGCTCTTCACCTTGTTCAAGACGCGCGTAGACCGATGCCGGTAGCGGCAAATTACAACTACGGCCGACACTCGTACGACGGTTATCCGCAATGACGACATAAGCAAAAGTAGCTGCACCGTATTCAAATTTGGCAGCGCCTCCTTCCATGGCACAATAAAAATCGGCTTGATGATGTTGCTGTAAGTAAGTAACACGATTCTCTGCGCCTTCGCGGGTGGCTTGTTCACCTAAAGGCTGATCCGCAACGAGGCTCGGCGCTGAGATACCCTGACAGTCAATTTTTGCATTGGGAAAGTACTGCGCAAAGATGGTTTTTGCAGCATTGATTTTTACTGGGTTTTTAGACCCCACTAAAATGGTAAGCACGTCCATATAACAACTACTCGTGATGCCCTAAAAGGCGTCAGTGTAAAGTGTGATATGGAGCGATGCAAGGAAGCTATTATTCCTTATCAAAACATAAGCTGGGTTAAATCGGTAAATCGACTGGCGCCATATTCTCAAGGGCACGTTTCTTTACTAATAATTCTTTGATAAGTGGAGTCAGTACTAACTCCATTGCCAATCCCATTTTTCCACCCGGCACAACTAACGTGTTTACGCGAGACATAAAGCTGCCTTCGATCATTTGTAAATAGTAAGGAAAGTTAACATCTTCGATGCCACGAAAGCGAATAACCACAAAACTTTCGTCTAATGATGGTATGTCTTTAGCACTGAATGGGTTAGATGTATCCACGGTGGGTACGCGCTGAAAGTTAATATGCGTGCGAGAAAACTGCGGGGTGATGTGATTAATATAGTCATCCATTGAGCGCACAATGGACGTCATTACCGCTTCTTTGGAGTGGCCGCGTTCATTGGTGTCGCGAATGAGCTTTTGGATCCACTCAAGGTTGATGATAGGCACCATGCCAATCAATAAATCAACGTTGCTGGCCACATCATATTCTGGGGTCACGACACCGCCGTGCAGCCCCTCATAAAACAGCATATCGGTGTTTTGTTCAAGTTCTTGATAAGAAGTAAAAGTGCCCGGTAGCTGATTGAATGGCACGGCATCGTCAAACGTATGAAGGTAGCGACGGACTTTGCCATTGCCGGTTTCGCCATAGCTTTTGAACAGACTTTCTAATGCGCCGAAGTCATTGGCTTCTTCACCAAAGTAGCTAATGTGCTTACCTTCTTGCAGCGCTTCGCGACGCAATTTATCCATTTCTGGGCGAGTGTAGCGATGAAAGCTATCGCCTTCGACATAGGCGGCTTTGGTATTAAGACTGCGGAATATGTGTTTTATCGCGCTTGTCGTTGTTGTAGTGCCTGCGCCTGAACTACCAGTAATGGCGATAATAGGGTGTTTGTCTGACATAAATCTGCCTTAGCTTTCATCATCCGTTAATTCGATGTTACGCGAAGCAAAGTTTTTGGCAAGCTTTGCTTGAGGGCGAGTGTTGGGTATCATAGCGGGGTGATATAACTACAATGAAAAATCAAAGGAACGTCCATGCCCATTTCAATGCGTGTGAAGCTCGCAGTTTGTTTATTCGCTTTCGCGTCCTGTTTACCAGCTTATTCAGCCATGCCCAAAAGCCAAATTTGGCTAGCTGAATTAGGTGAACATTTCAGTGCTAAACCAATTACCGAAAACACCGCATATTTTAATCAACCACTAGTGACTGATTCTGGGGTTTACTATACCGCGGAAGTCAGCGCTGATGGCAATAGCCAAACGGATCTGTTTTTTTACGACTTTCAAAGCCAAAACACAACCAACCTCACGCAATCCCCTGTCTCAGAGTATTCGCCCACACTACATCCTAATGGGGAAGGGTTAACGACGATTGTGGTTGAGGGATCCGGTAAGCAAAAATTGTGGTTTTATCCGTTTGATCAGGCTACAAAACCGAGTCGTGTTTTTGAGCATATTGAACCTGTGGGGTATCATGCTTGGGGGAGCAACCAAGATCTGATTATGTTTATTTTAGGTGCGACTGAGAGTGCTCCGCATACCTTACAGTACACAGATATTAACGGTCATTTACCACAAATTCTTGCCGAAGATATTGGTCGAACTTTGTCTTACAACCGTGCGCGTGACGTATTTGCTTTTACTTATCAAGTCAATGGTTTGATGTGGTTCGCAACCTACCATAGAGAGAGCGATCATATTCAGCGATTTTTTGCTCTTCCCAGTCAGGTGCAAGATTATACCTGGTTGGATGATAACAAAGTGGCGTACTCATTGGATAACAAGATTTATTACCGAGATTTAAACGCGCCTAAAAAAGTCCACTTATTAAGAAACTTAAGAAGTTACTGTCAGACTTCAATTTCTCGCTTGAGCTTTTTTGATAACAAGCTGGCATTTGTATGCCACAGTGAAGACTGATAGCGATACATTAAATTGCATGTTAAACGCAATGCACAGACAACAACCATAGGAATAGATATGACGATTCTCGTAACAGGTGGCGCAGGCTATATTGGCTCTCACACTGTATTAGAGCTGCTACAGCAAGGCAAAAAGGTAGTGGTCGTAGATAATCTAAGCAATTCTCAGCAGACTTCATTACATAGAGTCGCTGAGATAGTAGGAAAGGAAGCGATATTCCATCAAGGTGATATTCTTGATAAGGCATTTCTTGATAGTGTATTCGCGCAATATGATATTGAAGAAGTCATCCACTTTGCAGGTTTAAAAGCCGTAGGAGAGTCGGTTCAAAAGCCAATCGAGTATTATCAAAACAACGTCCAAGGCACGTTGACGTTGCTTGATGCAATGCGTGACGCCAATGTATTTAAGCTTGTTTTTAGCTCGTCAGCGACGGTATATGGAGATCCTGCCAGCCTTCCTATTCGTGAAGATTTCCCTGTAGGTGGCACAACTAATCCTTATGGTACGTCAAAACTGATGGTTGAAATGGTATTACAGGATGTCGCTAAATCAGACCCGCGTTGGGCCTTTGCTATTTTGCGTTACTTTAACCCAGTTGGCGCACACGAGTCGGGGTTAATTGGTGAAGATCCAAATGGTATTCCCAATAACTTACTGCCCTACATCTCACAGGTTGCTGTTGGTAAACTGGCGAGTTTAGGCGTCTTTGGTAACGACTATGACACCAAAGATGGTACGGGCGTGAGAGATTACATTCACGTGGTTGACCTTGCTATTGGCCATTTAAAAGCACTTGAGAAAATCGCGGTAGCAGCAGGCACACATATCTATAACTTAGGCACCGGCAATGGCTACTCGGTACTAGAGATGGTTACCGCGTTTGAAAAAGCAGCGGGCAAAGCTATACCGTATGACATTAAACCGCGTCGCGATGGCGACATTGCCGCCTGTTATGCTGCGCCTGAAAAAGCCAAATCTGAATTAGGCTGGCATGCAGAGCGTGGATTGGATGCCATGATGCAAGATACATGGCGCTGGCAAAGTAATAATCCAAATGGGTATAAATAACCTAAATTCTTATCCTGAGTTCAGGTTAAATAACCTAAACTCGGGATAGCAACCAGAGCCTCTGTTGGCTCTCTTCGCCTTTGCCATTTAGGGTAAAGGCAAGGTTTCATTGAGCATCATTACGACATCAATCTTAGTTTCATAAAACTGTCATGCCGTTGTCACCTAAACTCGGTTAAATAATCTGGTATAGACCAGTTTAGAGGCAAGTTATGAACAACGATTATTTACTCCTGACGCCAGGCCCACTCAGTACCTCTCACAGCGTGAAAGAAGCCATGTTGAAAGACTGGTGCACCTGGGATGATGAATATAACCAAGGTGTGGTGCAAGTTATTCGCAAGCAGCTTTGTGAAATTGCGGTTGCAGATCCACAGTATCGCAGCGACTACAGTGCAACCTTAATGCAAGGCAGTGGTACAGCAAGTGTAGAAGCGGCTATTGGGACTTTTATTTCTAAGTCTGGCACTTTACTGGTTATCAATAACGGTGCTTATGGTGCGCGTATTATTGAGATAGCCAATTATCTAAATATAAATGTGATAGCGCTCAACTTTGTTGAAACCGAATTGCCGCAACTAGAGCAGATCTCACAAGCGCTTGAGCAACACCCTGAGATCACCCACGTAGCAATGGTGCACTGCGAAACCACAACGGGGATGTTGAACCCGGCTAAACGCGTAGCGGAGCTTGCGAAACATCACAATAAAGTAATGATCCTTGATGCCATGAGCAGTTTTGGCGGCATTGAGATGGATATGCACGAGTGGCAAATTGATATCCTCATTAGCTCAGCAAATAAGTGTATTCAAGGTGTTCCAGGTTTTGGCTTTGTGATCGCAAAAACGGCGCTGCTGGTTGCCTCTGAAGGACAAGCACGTTCACTCTCGCTGGATCTTCACGCCCAGTGGAAAACCATGGAAAATCATCATGGTAAATGGCGTTTTACCTCGCCAACGCATGTTGTCAGAGCATTTGCCAAGGCACTGGAAGAATTGGCGCAAGAGGGGGGCGCTTCTGCGCGATTTAAGCGTTACAGCGAAAATCAAAAACAGCTCGTTAGCGGCATGAAAGCCCTTGGTTTTGAAGCCTTGTTACCAGAAGCCATGCACTCACCTATTATCACTTCTTTTTATTCACCAAGTGACGAAAGCTATGAGTTTAAGCGCTTTTATGAAGCATTGAAGCAAAAAGGATATGTGATTTACCCTGGTAAAGTATCAAACGCAGATTGCTTTAGGATCGGTAATATTGGCGAAGTGTATGCCGCAGATATTAGCGGACTACTAGAAGCTATCACACAAGCAAAATACTGGTAAACCGTTAGGGCAGGAGCCGCTTTACGCTGCGATGGGTTAAGGGGGTTACACCCCTTTAGCTAAATAAATGAGTAGGGAATCTTCAATCGCGAAAGCAAAATACTGGTAAACCGTTAGGGTAGGAGGCGCTTTACGCGGCGATGGGTTAAGTGGGTTACACCCCTTTAGCTAAATAAATGAGTAGCGAATCTTCAATTGTGTTAACGATGACCTAATCTGAGCTATCACCTTCCCATAAAATGAGATATGCATAACCGGCGTATTCTGCACTCATTAAAGCTGGAGGCTAACTAGGAAAATCACGTTTTTACCAAATCACAGGTCATCGCTGTGCTAACAGAAGTTGGAAAGTCTCTGGTGTACGTAGTAAGCACTGCGTAAGCAATGGTACGTATTCCAATATAGCCTCACGGCTGGTCTAGTTGACAGCGTGTCAGTTCCATTCTTTCGTTTAGCTCATACTTTTGGTTTTCATCTCCTAGTTTGAACTGTGAAAAAATGATGCTATTTTTTTGTTCGAAATCTGTGGTAATTTCACCCACCCCAACTCCGATTAAGATAGTTAGTGTTTTATAATGACTGGGATGTTGAAAATAGTATTCCCCAGACTGATCATTTGAAGCTCTAAACTTCAACCCATTATTGTTTAAAATCTCGATTAAGTTCTTCATATGTTTCCTATTCGTAATCGGCGTGGTCTTCACACACGTTTTCGCCATCAAATCCGGCAAAGGTACCGCAGATATCACAGTACGAAGCTTTAACCAGCTCTTGTTGTATTACACCGAGTTGTTTTGGCGATATTTTCCTACTCTTATCTAAATAAAGTTTTGCTAACTCTGAAGCTAGACCTTTATCAGCTAGCGATAATTCGTAAACCAAGCCGTCATCCATAGTATGTTTCTCCAATTAGCTTTGAAGGTGTGAAATTTCTGGGCAAAGGTTTACCCAGTATGAAAATGGTTGCTGAGCATAAGGATCATAACTCGACTTATCTTCATTCATTGCCGAGTGGTGCATTGCAAGCCAAGATAGCGCTTCTTTAGCATTTTCACACCGAAAATGGCTTACATAAGTATTTATTTCAAAAAAATTAAACTGATGATCAGCTTTCATTCTAATACTCCTTTCCGCCTTTATTCCAACAATCTGGATATTTTAAATAGCTAGATTTTCTTTTACAGAGGTTCGCCAAACTTTATATGAGTCATTTACCGCTTTTGACGTTTCCATCATTTCACGTACCAACAAACCATATTGAGGCCCATCCTCCCATGAGCCTGCTCTATCACAATTCAATTGCGGAGCTAAACACATTTTAAAATTTATCTTTTCTTGCCCATATGGATACTCGTCAAATTTTTCATTAATGAAACCAAGAAGACCGTCCAATGATGTTACAAGCGACTGCGTTTTTAGTTTTAAATCTTGAGTCAAGAACTGATTTCCAGACTCTGAAGCATATACCACAAACTCCCTAAGCTTTGTAAAATCCTCCCAAAAAATAGCATCACTTGTATGCATAAAATCAAATACTGTTTTGATGTAGGGTTCGCCCATCATCTCATCTAACGATCTAAACACTTCCGTATCATGCTCTTCTCTTTTTACATTTCCTGCCTTTTCTACACGAGCCAAAACAAACTCATAAAGGCCTGTGTTAATAAGATGATAAACTAAACCCGTTACGACAAGAGCGAATCCCCACAAAGTATCAGAGCCATCTGTGATTGAAAATTCAATTGAGGTTTCTAAAAAGTGGCCAATGAGCGTTAACCATAAAGGCTTAGACATTAAGCCTAAACCACTAATGACAATTGACCACGTTAGGCTGTTATAAAACTTTGGGCGTATCAATTCTATGACTTTTCGGGCTCTCTCAACCCAGATTTCGAACCTGTCTTCCACTTAAATAACCGTCCTTACTCCAAACTTAAATTAAAACCTGAACAACAATACCAGGCATTGACTTTGGGCTTTATTCCAATATGTTAACTCGTCAAGTTTACGGCGCTTCTTCGTCAAGCAGGTCAAAATCATAAGATATCTGAATAAACAGATCGGATAAAGTATAGTCACCTGGTTCATGTTTCCATTTGGGATCACTTAACGAGTCAATACCTTGCGTTAAGCCATCAGTCATATCGCTAAACGCATTTTTGGCCTTTATGTAGATATCTTTTAACTCATGCGAACTTGGCTCGTAACGCAGGTTATGGGCAAGCTTATTTCTCATTTTGTTGATTGCCTTTAGAACGGATAACTGATCTTGAGTAATAATCTCCATTTTGAAGCACAATTCAATCAAATTAGAAAACATCATATTTTCAGAGAAATCACCTACACCACTATGTACCTTTGCCACTTGTTTTTTCAATAAAGACTCTATGACTAAGTGGCCCGTTAAATACGCCGTTAGAAAATCAGAGTTTTGACATTTATCATAAAGAAAATCAGCTAAGCTATGTTCCATATTCACCACGTTACTTCAGTCTAATCACGAACATCTACAGCAATACTATTTACTTGATATGGCCAGAATAGCCCACCAAAAAGATCATATGTGCTCGCAAGTATTTCATTGCGCTGCTCTATAGAAATCAATCCTAACTGATTTAAAAAATCATACATGAATACTAGACTAGTCACATGATTAAATTGAGTTTTTTGGTCTGTAATAGACTTGTCTTTTATCAGCTTTGTGAATCCAAATTTTGCAATTGTATTGTAAATATCAACTAAAGCTTTAATTTCATACTTGAAATCGGACACTTCATCAGGCTGCAGTGGGTATTCTCTAACATATGACTTAACTTGACTTAAGTAGCACTCAAAAGAGCCATATGATATGCACTCCCAGCTCTTAACTTCTGCTGGCCATTTGGGGTCATGGGAGACAACGCCTTTCTTAGGTGAGTTATCTGAAAAAAGAGTTTTATATAATTGGCGACTGTCTAAACTTAATCTAGGCGGCTCTCCATGCAGCCTCTCTAATCTATCAGTAATATGATCAAGCTCGGTTTCAAATATTTTTACATGTTCGAAATAGAGCTTAAAGTTTTCTCTATCTTGATTTGTGTTGTTCTGGGTTGTTGCTAAATCGAACTGTCTATTTGCTAAATCAAACTGGTCGTTCGAAAGCTCGAACTGCAACTCAGTCATTATTATTTGTTTACTTGCCCTTAGTTGCTGCAAGTCTAGCTGCTTAGCTCTGTGATTGAAGCCTAGCATACCAGTTATAGCAACAAGGATACCAAATGAACCTATCGCCACAGAGAAAGTATCTTTAACTTCTGCCCAAAGTTTAGGGTCGCTAGTATCAATTAATAAATAATTATAAGTCGCACAAATTTGCCACATCAACAGCAGGATTGGTGTGCCGACTGTAAAGAAAAAGCTACAATCATATCTTTTTTTTGCTTTTCTTACTTCGTCATCTTTTGTTTTAATTGAACTTGTAACTTCTTCAAGTTCAACCTTTAGACTACTTTTTAAATCTGTCACCGTTACCTCGATTTCAACGCTCTAACCCCAATAACACGTTGTTTGTCATTTAATATCCCGTCACTTTAATTCTTGAGTACACGTTATTAATAGCTTCTGATAATTGCAGCAAATTACCGTTGTATTTGTCTGTTACTACTTGTCTCGATGCGTAACCGAATAGGTCGGTAGCAACACCGTGATCAACATTTTTGGCTAAGTGGATTATTAGCGAGTCCTCAAAGGTTTTCGCTGTAGCCCAATCTAAACCTGCCTTTTTAAGCAATGTATTTACTTTGGTTCTTAGGTTGGTCGGCTGCTTGTTAATGCCGTTTTTAACGGCTTGTTCGCTCATTGCGAACTCATTAAGCCGATCATTTAATAGCGCTGGCGCATATTCCAATTTCAGACTAAGGTAAGTTTAATTCGTACTCATCTTCTTCAAACCTTTTAATATAACCATTTGCAAGCCCCAAAATATTGAACAATTCCAAATGCTCACTACCTAAAACATCTTTTAGCTGGTTAATACTAAACTTCTCGCTAAATTCAACATCTTTGATTGAAGCCTTCCATGCGCTTCTAAATTTAGAATCTAAATCTGAGTCTGAGGATTTTGCAAACAACCGATGGTAAGTTTTACCCTTAATCATAAAATTATGAGGGTTTTTATATTTAGTCTCATCTTCACCAGATTTACATCTGATGCACGAACACTCGCCAACTTCAAATGCACTTTCTAGCATTGCAACTAAGTCTGTTACTGGCTTTGACATATTTTCTCCAACTTTTATTCAAATTAGTTTTTGTGAGTAGCGCTTAATGAAACGCCACTGGCAAAAGTTATTATTCCAACTAAACTTTATTGAGTTTTTTCAGCCGCTTTATTTCGCCTTCTAGTTCAGCGATTTTTGACACTACATCGCTCTCATAAAAGACGCCGCTTTCGTTTGGCACAAAGTAGTCAGCATCAGCATTATCACGTTTTCTATTCAGCCAATCTTGAGACGGCTTTGATAATTTGATTTTGCTTTCAATCGCCACAATGAGCCTCGAATTCCAATATTATTCATCAGGCATTACAGTTATAGACATGGATTTGTCTTCTTTAAGCGCCACGATTAAATCTGTACCTTTAAAGTCATCATTATCGTAATGTTCCAGGAACTCTTCATGAAGAGTTTCGAGAGCTTCTTGAAATCTACCAACGTCCCCTCTTACATTCATCGAGTAATCCTGTTCGGTGGCTGAAATTCTTCGGAAATCTTCCATACTAAGACCATTCAATTTATCTTGTTCGACAACCGTTTCCTCAAAATCACTCTTATTGTGTGTAATTCTGTTCCTGATTGATATTAGCTCTACCAAAGTTTTGTAAACTTTGTGTTTACGGTTAATATCAAACTCGAACTTTGTTAGAAGTGGAATGATTGTGTTTAATTTCCCTCTAAGTGTCATAGCCATAAATGCATTGTTTAGCATATATTTTGATGAATCTCGGTATCGTTGCGAAAAGTGGTAAAACAAATGATCATTTAAAGAACACTCTAGGGCTGAAGCGCACGTTAGTATAAAAGGGATTGTGTGTATGGAGTCTTCCTTAGCATCCATAAACCACTTTTGCTCACCTCTATAATCCATTAGTATTCTTAGGTATGTATCATAGTGCTTATCATACCTTCTAATTATCAATTTTCCTTTCATTCCACTTTTATTCCAACGTTAATTTAATGATAGAGCAGCAAGCTCTTTGTCTACATGGCTAGATATGGTAATGCCCGAATTCAGATAATAAGTGCACCACTCATGGTTAATCGGTGAGGAGAGATCAACTGCCTGTTGGTGGTACTCTG
>NZ_JANHZS010000015.1:0-139800 GCF_041414765.1 Pseudoalteromonas sp. DY56-GL79
GGTTCATTGGTTGCGCCTAGCAATGGGATTGGCGCTATTTGATCATAAATTAGCTAAAAGTGCGATCCCGCCCTGGGTTAACTGGTACAGCGGGGTTCTATGATCTTTCAATTTACTTTATATTTTTATTCTTAGATATTTCTACAATACTTTTGCTAGTTAAGCTATTTAAGTTTCCAGAGTTTAGACTGACAAGAGTAGTGAAGTCCTATGTGATAGGTTTTTTAACAGTAAACTCATTTCTTTTTGCTTTAATTATAAATGAGGATATTATTACTAATCACCGAGTGGATAAAGAGTATCGTGATTGGGTTTACTGGTTATACACTATCGGAATGTATATAACCGATTGGCTTTTAATTGTTGTTTTGCTTATTCCTAAGGACTTTCTTGGATTATACGCCATAATAAAAGAGCGGCGATGGCCGCTCGTTAAAACTGATATTCCACGCTCAACGTAAGTGCTGCGTGGCTTTCGTCTTCTTTCTGAGACTTATCTTGCCATGCTTTTACGCCAATTTTAGCAAGCGCGCCAAACACGCCTTGTTGGTAACCGAGCTCGAGCTGGTTTCGCTCAACGTCTAATGTGTCAAATTCAACTCGTTTTAGTTTGGCATAAGCACCAATGCCATCTGTGCTGAAGTAATCTAACGCGAAAGTGAGGTTTTTAGCGTCCAATCCTGAGCTTGCTCCAAGCCAGAGGTCGCGCTCACTGTAATTTGCTGAATCCACGGTATTATCTCTTGGGCAAAGCGCGAGTTTTAGCTCGTCTTTACAATCAATGCTTGTATCTGAGTATTCAATAAAACTCTTGAGACGATAGTCTTTACCACCCCAGTAGCTTTCAATACCTAGGGTGTACATTGGATTGCTTGGTAATACACCACTGTCGTTATTGCCTGCAAACTCACCGTATAAAGCAAGCGGTTGATTAGCTATCCGAGTGGAATATTTGAAGTCAACGCTGGTGAGGCGTTGTGTTTGCTTTTGGCTTTCAAGGTTTTGCTGCTGATAAACAAAGTCGCTGGATGTTGTACTAAAGCCAAGTTCTAGCCCTTGAATTGGAAAGGCAGCCGCTCTAAATCCCCAAAAATCGCCATCCTTTTTACTGGCTATATTCGGGCGTTGTTTTGCCATAATAGCCGTCACTTGCCAAGGGCCAACGAAAGAGAGAAAGCTCGGTCCAATGTAGTTGTTATTGGCACGACTCAAACGAACCGCCTTCATTGGCGCTGCGTTGTTTGAAAGCATTAGCGCATTTTCGTTGCTCGGTCCCCACCAATAACTGAGTCGCTCAGCGCTGAGAGACCAATTACCAAACAGCACTGCAAGGTGGCTGCCGTGGTGATTAACGTATTTTCCATCTTGGCCTTCATCTGCGTAGTTAACCGCAACTTTAGCGCTAACTGCACCGCCAGTAATAACGCCATAAGTACGTAAGCCAGAACGTTCATTTTGACGTTCACCAAAGCCTGTTGAGCGCTCTTCAGCACCGTTAAAATGTGCTTTTACACTACTGTATCTTGCTCTTTTTGCTTGTTTTAGTGCATGGCGTAAATGTGCCAATGCAAAGCTTGCGGTTTCAGAGAGATTTCTGTCATCAATAGCGGCAAGGTCATTAACAATGCCGCTCCACAGCAGAGGATATTGATTAACTGGACGATTTATCACGCCTTCTGCAACCAGTAAATCTATGCTGTGTTTAAGCTCACTTTGCGACACCTCTATCCAAGGTGAAGCGTGCGCATAAGTACCAACCAATACGGCTAGGGATAATAGGCACTGTTTCATCCGTGTAGTTTTTCCTCTAAAGCTTTGGCAACCAGCGGGTGAACAAATTCACTGACATTGCCTTTATGAAGCGCAACTTCTTTTACTAAAGTTGACGAGATAAATGAATTCTTTTCAGATGGCGTTAAAAATACGCTTTCCAAATCAGGATGTAAACGACGATTCATATTGGCCAGTTGGAACTCATAGTCAAAGTCAGACACCGCGCGAATGCCGCGGATCAGCACGTTGGCTTTTTGCTCTTTCGCTAAATCAACGAGTAATCCTGAAAACCCAATCACTTTTACATTTTTATGTGACTTTAAAATTTCTTCAGCCAAAGCAACACGTTGCTCTAGTGAGAAGCAAGGCTGTTTATTTGGGTTATGGGCAATTGCCAAGATCACGGTATCAAACATTTTTGCTGCACGTTTGATTAAGTCTTCATGTCCATTAGTGAGGGGATCAAATGTGCCAGGGTAGAGGGCGATGACTTTCATAAGCGTAACTATGTTGAATTTTTTTGTATGGTAACAAGGTTTTTTTGAAAAAACACTGGTCAGCTTTGTCGGATCTAAGCTTATCTAGAGGTAAAATTAGTGCTATTTTTTCACATGGAGCGCGAAATAGCCTAGTAACACTAGTAATAACGCGACCACGTTATCAACAAAGATAGAGAATCGTAATGAATACCAAGGAAAAAATAATACGTACCAGCATCGCGTTATTTAATTTGCATGGAGAGCGCGCGATTACGACAAACCATATAGCGTCCAGTTTGGGGATTAGCCCTGGCAATTTGTACTATCATTTTAAAAATAAAGAAGACATCATTCGGCAAATATTCGCCCTTTATAGCGAGCATTTAAATACGCATTTTAAGCCTCTGGAGCAGCACAACGAACCGCTTGAGCAGCTAACTCAATATTTAGATTCCTTGTTCGACCTGATGTGGCGTTATCACTTTTTCTACGACAACCTGACAGACATCTTAGCTCGTGATGATGAATTGAAAAAAAACTACATTGCTTTTCAGTCACGCTTACTCGAGCAAGTAAAGGCTGTAGTAATTGGCCTAAGAGATACGGGAGTGATCACCATAGATGATGACGATGCTAAAGAGCTTGCGCATATGTTGAAAATGACCGTTAGCTTCTGGACTCCCTATGTTAAAGCCAGAAGAATGACAGGCGTTCTCGAGCAACAAGATATATACAATGGTATTGTTAAAGTACTGATGATTTTTAAACCTTACGCGACGCCAATGAGCGCACCGAAAGTGGCACAACTTCAGCAGCATTATCAAGCACTAGCAGAGGCGAGCTTACCGAGTATCGCTTAGCTTTAAAATAATTAAGCGGGCCTTTTGTCTTGGTGAGCACGGGCAAAAGGCTTTGTAGAGCACAAAGGGAAAAGGTTTGTTTATTTCCTAATCGGCTCTGAGTTTGATATACTCGCGCGCCCGAACTGTCCTCGGTCAGTGTGCGCCACGATAAAGTCCGCTTAGGTCAAATCAGTGCGTCATCGCAACCGATAATCGATCTGTAGTAGAGTGACTTTTATGCTTAAATTTATCGTCAAATTACATCCCGAAATTGCTATTAAGAGCAAATCCGTCCGTAAGCGTTTTACCAAAGTATTAGAGAAGAACATCAAAATGCTGTTGGTTCGCGTTGACGAAAACGTAAAAGTTAAAAATAACTGGGACAATATCTCAGTGACGAGCGAGCTAAGTGACGAGAAAACCCGCCATGGTCTAATTGACCACCTTAAACGAACGCCAGGTATTGTGCAGTTTATTGAGGTGCAAGAGACACAGTTCGATACGCTTGATGATATCTACCAACAAACGATTGCTTTGGTTGAGCCATTGATCAAGGGCAAAACGTTTTGTGTACGCGTAAAGCGCCAAGGTAAGCATGAGTTTACTTCAAGCGACGTGGAGCGTTATGTTGGTGGCGGTTTAAACCAAAATGTAGAGGGTGCCAGCGTAAGACTGAAAAAACCTGATGTGACGGTTAAAATCGAAGTCAAAGACAATAAAGCCTACATTGTTCGTCACCAGCACTTTGGTTTAGGTGGCTTCCCACTACCAACACAAGAAGACGTGCTGTCTTTGGTTTCTGGCGGATTCGACTCCGGTGTTGCGACTTATCAAATGATGCGAAAAGGCGCGCGAACGCACTTTTTGTTCTTTAACTTAGGTGGCGCAGCCCACGAAATTGGTGTTAAGCAAGTAAGCCACTACTTGTGGAAACAATTTAGCTCTACCCACAAAGTTAAATTTATTACGATTGACTTTGAGCCGGTTGTTGCAGAAATTCTTGAGAATATCGAAAGCGGACAAATGGGCGTGGTACTAAAACGCATGATGATGCGTGCAGGTGCTGTAGTCGCAGAGCGTTTGGGGATCCCAGCACTGGTAACTGGTGAAAGTATTGGTCAGGTATCGAGTCAAACCTTGGCTAACCTCAACGTGATTGACCGTGTTACAGAGATGCTGATCTTACGACCGCTTATTCAACACGATAAAGAAGAGATCATTCGTATTGCCAGAGCGATTGGCACCAATGAAATGGCAGAAGCAATGCCTGAATATTGTGGTGTGATCTCTCAAAAACCAACGGTAAAAGCACAGCTTCACAAGATCTTAGCGGAAGAAGAAAAGTTTGACTTTGATGTATTGAATACAGTTGTAGCTAACGCGACGGTAAAAGATATTCGTGACATTGAAGTTGAAGCAAAAGAAGAAGTGAAAGAAGCGGAGTCGGTAAGTGAATTACCAGACAATGCGGTGGTATTAGATATTCGTTCTCCAGAAGAGGAAGATGCCAACCCTCTAGAGCTAGATGGCGCACAGGTGATCCACTTACCTTTCTTTAGATTAGCCACTAAGTTTGGCGACTTACCACAGGACAAAGAATACTACCTGTACTGTTCGAAAGGCGTAATGAGCCAGTTACAAGCACTTATTCTGCATGAAAATGGCTATGCTAACGTCAAGGTGTACCGCCCTTAGAATAAAGCATGTTAACAAGCGTTGGGTGAGACTTTAGGATTTACCCAACGTACGTTTTTGTGGGGAGGTAAGAGGTCGTTTGTTATTGCTCACGCGTCCCAATTTATTTGTTTGCTAGTATTTTGTAGTTACCCTCCATGCGCTCTTCGTTCATTCTTTTGAAACGACGCTCCGACATCATACTTAATCCCTAATTCGCTGTGTAAATAGTTTTGTGGGAGGCGGTTTACCCACCGAGAAGTTAAGCTTATTGTCGCGCTAGCTGCCAGCGCTTATTCACTTCATCAAATAACTGTTGATTAAACGGTACATCAATATTTTGTTTTGCTGCTAGCTCGCAAATATACCCGCACATGGCGTCAATTTCTGTGCGTCTATTATTCGCGACATCCTGATTCATTGAAGAGCGATTGTTTGCGGTTTGTGCCATTACGGTGTAAGCAAGCGTGACTAGCTCGCTAAGCGCTAAGTTTACGCCTGTACTTGCAGCCACTAGTTGTACTTCATTCATTAAATTAAGGATTTGGGCTGCGTATTTGGGCTGTCTTAACTGACCATTTGCGACTTGCTCCAATGCACTTAATGGGTTAATGGCAATATTAACCGCCAGCTTTTTCCAAAGTGTTGGCATGATATCAAACGTGGTTTGGGCATTTTCAAATGTGCTAAACAGTTGCGAGAATACGCGCTGGTAGTGGCATTCAGCTGGTGAATTTAGCGGCCCAAACCAAGTTGCACCTTGTCCTGTATGGTGCACCGTGTCTGCGACTTTATAGCCTGCGATGGATGTGCTTAAGAAGTAGGCGGATTGTGTTTTTTCAAGCGCAGCTAACTCACCAGACCAATCTACCATGCCATTATGACTAAGAATTAGCGTGCCATTTTTTGAAAGAGCAGGACGAAGCGCTCGGAGTGCTTCGATGACCTGATATGCTTTAACGGGAATGATTAGCGTATCTATACTGCTGGCTGGAAGTTCTGCAAGCGTTTTTGTGCTGCATGGGATGGTTTGTTGAATACTTGCTGTTTGATAGCGATAAGTCGCTGCGCGTTTATTTCGAGTGATCAGCGTAATTTGATGAGATTGACTAAGATGCTGGGCGAGCAGTAATCCTATCGCCCCTTCACCTAAAATATGTATGTTAGCCATGTTTTCTGTTGCGCCAACTTGCCCAAATATAAAATAGAACAAAATAACTGACCGCACCGGCTAAATCAGCTAAAAAGTCAGCGGTAGATGCTTGGCGGTACGGTAGTGTATGTTGCATCCACTCAATTCCTGCACCATACAAGGACAGTAGCACTATGTGTGTCCATACTTTCACTTTAAAAGCATGGTGAGAGATAAACGCAAGCACAAAAAACACACCAAAATGTGCCACTTTATCGATATTTGGGAACAGCTTTGGAGACAAGCTAATTTCCTTTGCGAATAGCACCGTACATATAATTAAAGAGATAATCAAAAGAGCTTTATAAACGCGCCGTGTCACAATACATCCTACTTCTGTATGACTAAGCGAGCAGTATACCATCGAAAACTGTCCATTGGGTGAACATCCTAATACGTTGTTTAAAAACTTAAAGTAACTCAAATTAAGCATAAACTGCTATAATCGAGCCAAAATGACTTTAGGAGAGAAGCATGCCTTCATTTGATATTGTATCTGAAATTGATATGACAGAAGCAAAAAATACCGTAGACAACGCGGTTCGTGAGCTTGATACGCGTTTTGATTTTCGTGGCGTAGATGCGTCAATCGAGCTAAGCGGTGAAATGATCAACCTCAAAGCGGAAGCAGAACAGCAAGTTATGCAATTGTTCGATATGTTAGTGGGTAAAGCGGCAAAGCGCGGCCTTGATGTAGCAAGCTTCGAGTTAAAAGACATTGAGCGCTCTGGCAAATACGTATCGCGCAAGGTGGCGTTAAAGCAAGGCATCGACAAAGAGATGGCGAAAAAACTGGTTAAGCTTATTAAAGACTCAAAAGTTAAAGTTCAAGCGTCAATTCAAGGCGATACGGTGCGTGTAACGGGTAAAAAGCGTGACGATTTGCAAGAAACGATGCAACTGGTTCGTACCGGTGAGCTTGGTCAGCCATTTCAATTCAAAAACTTCCGCGACTAGGGCCTGTTGACCTTTCAAGTTTGTTTTTGCAGCAGTTTGATTGGTATTTATGCAAGGCAGAGCCTGCGTAGCATAGTTATTCTATGTAAGTTAGGCGATAACACAGTAGAAATGCCAATCAAGCGCTGCCCTTTGGGTTCCCCTGAGTGCGCTTTGTTCATTGTTGCTCAACTTTTGCCTAGATTACTAGGCGACAAGTCGAGCGTCGCGATCAAAACACACTCAGGAGAACAAAAATCAAACAGCAAAGGTCAACAGGTCCTAGTTACGCTTTCCTTCGTTCCAAAAGTGCATAGATTGCACTTTTGGATTTCTAGACGTCCATTGACAATCATTCCGAAACCCAAGACAATAGCCTCGCATTTTCAAGGTGCTGTACACAACCTAGTGTGGTTGCTAAGTGTATAGATAATCGGGAAACTGGTGCGAACACAAGGGAACATCTAATTGCGTTAATCAATAATAAATTGAGTAAGACAGTTTATTACACGTGATTAGCTTGGATCGGTTCTATGCCAGCGCTGCCCCCGCAACGGTAGAGTGAACTGCCAATCTGCAGATTTACTGAGCCCGGAGACCGGCCTTGAAACAGTCACTTTGTGTTCTTGTACGGTGGGTACAAGTTAGGGGAAACCATGTTAAATAAAACTGCTCTAAGCGCGGCGATAGCGACGGCGCTCTCTTTTTCAGCATTTGCGGATCAAAATGTTGAACATATCACTGTTACTGCCAATAAATTTGAACAGTCTCTAGAAAGCGCATTGTCTGCCATTACGGTTATAGGTCGTGCTGATATTGAAAAAAGCAATGTTCAAGATGTCGTATCGCTACTCGATAATGTCGCTGGTATTCAAGCGGTTAGAAACGGAGGCTTTGGTCAAAGCGTGAGTTTATTTCTACGCGGTAATGATGCTAAGCATACGCTAGTGTTAATCGATGGGGTTCGAGTGACGGATGCAAACTCCGGTGACAATTCGCTCACTAATTTACCACTTAATAGCATCGAAAGAATTGAGATTATTCGTGGTGCCAAAGCTGCAATTTATGGTTCAGATGCCATTGCTGGCGTGATTAATATTATTAGTCGCGAAGGGAATAACAATACAATCGCGCTTACGACTGGGAGTAACAATTACTCCAAGACCGAAGCGACGGTAAATTACAAAAAAGACAAGTTTAGTATTGCAGCTAATGCGGGTTACACTCATACCGATGGCTATGATGTGATTGAGAAAGACCCTGAAGCTGCAATCACAAAAAACCATGACCGTGATGGATATTATAACGGTAATGCCGGTTTAAATGTGCAGTATGGTGATGAAGAAAGTGGCATTTTTAGCTTACGTTCACAGTACAGTGAAGGTGAGGGGGAGTATGACTCTTTTGGTAGTGATGCTTACCGTTTCCATAACTACACCAATAAGTTGGCGTGGAAAAGACGTACTGACAAGTTTAGTCAAAGTGCGTCATACAGCTTAGGTAAGGAACAAAACGTTCAAATCGGCAATAGTGCTGACGATAACGCTTATGTCACCAAACGCAGCCAATTTGAATATCAGTCGCAATATAGTTTAACTGAAGCTTTGATCTTCACTGGTAACTTTACCTTTCTAAATGAAGATGTTGGTGATTCTACCGCCTCTTTTTCAGAGCCTGAGCGTGATAACTTATCTTTAGCACTAGGTGGGTTTTACAACGATGAAAATTGGCTGGCAGAGGTTGTACTGAGAACGGATGATTATGATTTTCATGGTCGTGCAAACACCTATACGGTTGCTGTAGGCAAGCAACTCATGGATGGCCTGAGTGTTAAGTTGAATCATGGTACTGCCTTTAGAGCACCTTCTTTATCACAGGCGTTTGTGATTGATAGTCCTTACTATCTGCCTAACCCAAATATTAAGCCGGAAGAAGCCACTAATAACGAAATTATTGTCACATGGAGCGGCAAGAACTTTCGTGTGGAAGCTGCGGTATACGATAACCGTATTACCGATAAAATCGTTTATCAGCAAAATGATAAATGGAAATACATCCCTTACAATGTTCAGCGCGCTGACTTTGAAGGTGCTGATCTTTCTGTTGAAATTGAAGACAAATTTGGTATCGAGCATACGGTAAATGCAAGCTATGTGAGTGCTAAAGACGCTGATACCGACAAGCAATTACAGCGCAGAGCGAGACGCACCTTAACTTATTCAGTCAGTAAAGAGTGGGAAAATGTCGACGCAACACTGACCTTAGTCCATAGAGGTAATCGCGACGATAAAGTATGGGGAGCTGAAGGTGCATATACAGTGACTTTACCGTCATATACGCTGTTTAACTTAGCTGCTAACTATACGTTTTTCGACGGATTCAAGTTAAATGGCCGTATTGAAAACTTAACCGATAAGCGTTATTTCAATGCCACAGCGGGCGAAGCAAAAGATGGCTCTTTACTGGGCTATAAGCCACTAGGTAGACAAGCCTACGTTGGTGTGAGCTATAGCTTCTAATGCGTTAACTGCTTTTCAATACCCAGAGTGATCCATCATGAGTAATGGATCACTTTTCTTATTTATCATTTAGGGCCTGTTGACCTTTGCTGTTTGATTTTTGTTCTTCTGAGTGTGTTTTGATCGCGACGCTCGACTTGCCGCCTAGTAATCTAGGCAAAAGTTGAGCAACAATGAACAAAGCGCACTCAGGTGAACCCAAAGGGCAGCGCTTGACTGGCATTTCTACTGTGTTATCACCTGACTTACATAGAATAACTATGCTACGCAGGCTCTGCCTTGTATAAATACCAGTCAAACTGCTGCAAAAACAAACTTGAAAGATCAACAGGCCCTAGTTGCATTACATTTGTAACTGGTGTTCTACCTTATTTGTGGTTGATAATAGATTTGATTTGTATTATTAATACCTTAAGGAAAAGAACATGAAGTCACTATTATTTGGGTTACTCACGCTTGGGATTGTCACATCAGCGCAAGCCTCACTACCTGAAAATCAGCTTGAACCTCAATTTTCAACACAATCAATGACGGGCGATTTCGCTTGGTTTAACGCGCCATCGCAAACCTGTAGTCGGATCCGCAGCATGATGTACTATCGCCACCCCGGCAACGATCATCTAACGCCTATATCAGTGCCTGTGATTTATACTGGTGGAGAGTGTTGGTCTACTGGCAGGACAACATCTAGCCAAGGTCCAAAGGAAATGTATACGCAGGTGTCAGATATCATTCATCAGCAATTTTCGAATGTGGAACATAACTACAAAGAGTTGACGACCGATATCGTCAACAATATTGCCGCGCAATCTAGTTCAAATAAAGTGAGCCACACCACTAGTCTCTACGGCACTATGCATATGAAAATTGCAGGTAGAGTCGATGCGCAAAATAAAGTACCGGTGTTGATCGATGGTTTCGATTTGAAGTCTTACGCTAAGTTTCGTAAGAAGCAGCTTGGGATGAATATCTATATCCATGTCTATATTAACAACGAAAATGTCACCATCAAAGGTAAGTATGATGTACGTACCCAGCAGCTTGAGTTAGATCCTTTAATTTCTAGCTTTAAGCCTGTGGTGACGACAAAGGTAGAGTTGCCGTGGATCCTCGATTTGATAGATACCTTGACTCCGGGGATTTTTGACAAGCTTTATACTGAATTTAGCCGTATTGTGATTGATGTGTTTGAATTCTTGGGTGTGGATATGAGCGAAGATATTCCGCAGGTCATTAAACACAACGCCCAGTTAATCAATTCAGGTGTTGTTCCGCTTAAAGGCTTAGATACCTTAAGACCTGGTGATACGGCGAATTTAGAAATGGAAGTAATGCGTGGGCATTTGCGGATTAAAGATGGCCGCACTAGCTTTTATGTATTTGCTATACCTATGTTGCCGTAAGGCGTAAGCCGAACGCAATCTATTGCGTTCGGCACACAAGTTTAGTGCTTTAAATTTGCCGCAAAATGGCTTTCAAATTTTGCAATTTTAGGGGCAATCATCACACTGCAATAGCCTTGGTTTGGGTTTTCAGTGTAATAATCTTGGTGATAGTGCTCAGCAGGATAAAATTCAGGCGCAGGGCTAACCTCAGTCACTATTTTTTCACTTAACTGGTTTTGAAGTTGCGCAATACAATCTTGAGTTTGTTGCTGTTGCTGCTGGTCATGATAAAACACCACACTACGGTACTGAGTACCAATGTCGTTGCCTTGGCGATTCAACTGCGTTGGGTCATGCAGGGTAAAAAACATATTAAGCAAAGTATCAAAGCTGACAATATCGGCATCAAATTGCAGTTGGACTACCTCAGCATGACCACTGTCTCCCCGACATATCATTTGATAGGTGGGATTATCTGTGTGGCCACCTGCGTAACCTGACTGCACTGACTCAACACCATTGACGCGGCGAAATGCCGCATCAATACACCAAAAACAACCACCACCAAAAGTTGCGGTTCGTAAAGTTGCCATTATACCTCCTGCTCAGGATGTTGTTTCGACTGCTCCTCAAGACGTTTTGTCGTCTCTTCTGGAGATTGCGTCTTCTTAGCTAGTAAAGTATAGGCGGTTGGGATAACAAACAAGGTTAAAATGGTGGCAACACTGACACCGGCAAAAATCACGACACCGATCACCATGCGGCTTTCGAACCCTGGACCTGTTGCAAACACAAGCGGGATAGAGCTCATCACGGTCGTTAGCGAGGTCATAATAATAGGTCTTAATCGCTGCGCTGCAGCATCAACAATGGCTTGTTCGAAGGCAATGCCTTTGTCACGCAATTGGTTAGCAAATTCCACGATTAAGATCCCGTTTTTGGCGCTAAGGCCAATCAACATGACAATACCAATTTGGCTATAAATGTTGAGCGTGCTGTCGGTGATAAATAACCCATACATCGCACCGACTAAGCCCAGCGGTACGGTGAGCATGATAACCAGTGGATGGACAAAGCTTTCAAACTGTGCGGCTAATACCAAGAACGTAACCGTGAGCGCCAGAATAAACACATAGGTCATCGCTGATGCACCTTCATAAAACAGCTGTGACTCGCCTTTGTAGTCGATGGCACCGTCGATATCATTCTCTTCGGCGGCAACTTTATTTAAAAAGTCGAGCGCTTGCTCCAGTGTATAGTCGCCTGCGAGGTTTGCCGTGATAGTTATCGCGCGCATACGGTTGTAGCGGTTTAATCGAGAAGCCGTGGCTTCTTCTTTTATAGTGATCAAACTGTCTAATGGCACGAGCTCATCGCTACGAGATTTCACATAAATATCAGAAATATTATCTGGGGCAGAGAAGTCGGCTTTGGTGCCTTTTAAGATCACATCGTATTCTTCACCGCGGTCAATAAAGGTGGTAACACGACGTTGTCCCAGCATGGTTTCTAGCGTTTGGCCGATGGCACTTACTGACACGCCTAAGTCTGCAGCTTTGGTTTTATCAATGCTTATCAAAAACTGTGGGAAGGTTTCTTTGTAATCGTGATCAAGACGAACCAGTCCTTTGTTTTCTCGTGCGCGTTCTAGAATGCGATCGCGCCATGCGGCCAACTCGTCATAGTCGTTGCCTTGCAATACAAACTCAATGGGGCGTGAGTTACCGCCGCCGCCAATACCACGGCGCATAATAGCAAAGGCGCGAATATCTGTAACATCTTGCATTTTACCGCTGATCTCATCCATGACTTCCCAAGTAGAGCGTTTTCGCTCATCCCAGTCTGGCATGCCGATAATAGCAACACCGCCTTGACCACCCCAACCAGGTACCCGAATAAGCACGCGGCTAAGTTCCTCTGAGTCTACATAAGGAAGTAGGCGCTCTTCAATTTTTGCCATATTTTGCGAGTTGTTTTCGTAGCTTGCCCCTTCTGGGCCATTCATCATAACGAAGAAAGTACCGCGGTCTTCTTTTGGTGTCAGTTCAGACGGGATCTGTTTAAACAGGCTGTAGCTGGTAAAGCCCGCCAGTGCCAACATCACAATCAGGCTGTATTTACGCGATAAGTTGTCTTGTAAAACTCGACGATACCCTTGTTCAAGTCGTCCAAATTGACGGTCCATCCACTGACTAAAGCGGTTTTCTTTATTGCTAGGCTTTAACACTTTGGAGCAAAGGGCTGGAGACAAGGTCAACGCGGTAATGCTGGAGAACAGTACCGCAGCACTTACTGCAAAGGCAAACTCGGTAAATAGGGCACCAATACGACCATCCATAAAGACCAAGGGAATAAATACGGCAACCAAAACCAGCGTTGTTGCAATGATGGCAAAGCCTACTTCACGCGCGCCACGGTACGCTGCCAGTAACTTAGGTTCGCCAAGCTCGATGCGGCGGTAGATATTTTCTAGCATTACAATGGCGTCATCGACCACAAGGCCGATGGCAAGCACAAGTGCAAGCAGCGTCAGCAAGTTGATAGAATACCCCATGGCCAGTAAGAACATAAAGGTTGCAACTAAGGCTACCGGCACGGTAACAGCAGGGATCAGCGTAGCGCGGATATTGCCAAGGAAGATGTAGATAACGAGTACTACCAACGCCATGGCAATCGCAAGTGTGCTGTATACTTCAGCAATGGACTCACGGATAAAAATAGAAGAATCGTAGCTGTCTTCTATGGTGGTGCCTTGAGGCAGGTTGCGTTTTATTTTTTCAAGCTCTTTACGGGCGTTGTCGACCACTTCTAGCGTATTGGCTTTGGCTTGCTTGACAACGCCAAGGCCAATCATATTTTTACCATTACCACGGAAGGTACTTTCGTCGTCAGCGGCTTCAAGTACCACCTGCGCGACTTCACCAAGTCGCACCAAATAGCCTTGTTCACCGCGCTTAATTACTAGGTTGTCAAAGTCTTCTTGAGTCTTATAGCTTCTGGCAATACGAACAGAAAAATCACGGTCAACGGATTCTATTTCGCCAGCGGGTAATTCTACGTTTTCTCTGCGTAGCACTTGTTCAATATCACTGCTTGTGACTCCACGAGCGGCCATCGCCTTTCGGTCTAGCCAAATCTTCATGGCGTATTGACGCTCACCGCCAATACGTACATTCGATACGCCATCAACAACCGCCAGACGGTCAACGATAAAGCGCTGGGCGTAGTCTGAAAGCTGCAAGGTATCCATGGTTTCGCTATTGAGTACAAACCAAGCGATAGGGCTTTCGTCGCTGTTTGATTTCGATACTTCAGGCGGCCTCACTTGCTCTGGTAGTCTATCCAGCGCACGAGAAACACGCTCACGCACATCATTTGCAGCAGCGTCGATATCGCGATCGATATTAAATTCGATAGTGATATTGGAGCTACCGTTGCGGCTACTGGAGTTTATGCTTTTGATCCCTTCGATCCCCGAAATCCGGTTTTCTAATACTTGGGTGATCTTGGTTTCTACAACTTCCGCCGATGCGCCTGTGTAGTTAGTACTTACACTGACTATTGGAGTTTCAATATCAGGGTATTCGCGCAGCGGTAGCATAGTAAATGCCACTAAGCCAAAGGTCAGCAGCAGTAAGTTAATGACGATCGCGAAGATCGGGCGCTTTACCGCCGTATCAGTGATTCTCACGTCGCCTTACCCCTTTACTTCAACTTTTGAGCCTGAGCGGATCTTCAGGGTGCCTTCCGTGATCACTTGTTGTCCCTCTGTAAGCCCTTCATCGATAGCTACCCAGCCGCTAAAGCGAGTTTGCAGGTGTACTTCGCGTTGTTGCGCTTTACCTTGGTCGTCAATGACAAATACAAAATGCTTATCTTGTCTTGGAATGATGCTTTTTTCTGGCACCACAAGGGCTTGCAATCGAGCCAGTTCAAGCCCCATATGTAGCAGCATACCTGGGCGAAGTTTATGGTCGAGATTGGTGAAGCTCGCTGTTACTCGCACTGAGCGCGTTTGTTCATTAATGCGCGGGTCAATATGGGAGACCTTACCGGTAAATAGTTGCTCCGGGTAAGCTTCACTTTGTGCATTCACTTGCATACCAAGCTGTAGTTGCGCTAGGTATTTTTCAGGCACCTGAAAATCCACTTTAATGATGCTAATGTCATCGAGCGTGGTGATCACTGTATTGTTGTTTACGAAGCTACCGATAGAGATATTTCGAGTACCCAATAATCCATCAAATGGGGCATAAATGGTCATTTCGGCGAGTTTTGTTTTGGTGGCTTCCAATTGTGCAGTTAAGGTGTCTACCTTTGCTGATTGTGCTTCTAGTTGAGAGCGAGCCGCCGATTGAGTTTTTGCGAGGTCTTTAAGGCGGTTTAGTTGTCTAATTTCTTCCTTTAGCGTCACTTTCAGCGCTTCGATATCGAGTTTCTCTTCGGCATCACGCAACTGGACTAGCTTATCGCCTTTTTTTACTACGTCTCCGTCATCGAAATATAGGGCTGCCACATAGTCGCTTTGGGCGCTACTCACGTTGATAGCTTGATTTGCTCTGGCGGAACCAATAGAGTGAACAGCAATAATACGTTCCTCTTTGGTTACGGTATGAGCTTGAACGGAGGTTACGGGTGCCGAGTTGCCACTCATTTTGCCTTCCGAGGCTGGTAAATATAAATAGCCGCTGATGACGACTAGCACTACAATGATAAAAGGAAACAGTGCTTTTCCTGATTGATGACGCATAAAAGTGACCCAGATTATAATTTGTCTCTAGTTTACAAAATTAAAGGCTAACAAAGTCGACGGCATATCCTGTAAATTTGTGCATTAAACGAAAATGTAATTCAATTTAAGTGTTTGTACCTAAATTAAATATTATGAAACACAGTCATTCATGTAAACGATGCATCACAATACGTAAATTAGTCGCATGGGCGATCATCATGTACATCTTTTATGTCTGGTATACCCATGCTTGAAGCAAAACTACGTGCAACCGCTGACCGCAATGGCGTTGAATTTATGCTGGTTGGTGCAATTGGATTGGTTGTTATCATGCTTTTTGTCAACTTGCGTGGTACAGCTATTACTATTGTAGAAATATTTCTTGCCAGCGCCATGTTAGTGGCTATTTTTGTTGGCTTTCTCAAAAGTCAGCAACCATATTTTAGTTTATACTTTACAGAACAAGAGTTTAGGTATGTGCATAAATATGGAGCTTGGCCGCTATCCATTGTAAACTTTCACTCCAGCGGCATTCCCAAAGTTCAACAAGGTGTTGAAACACTTGAGTTAAATGCAGTTGGTATTAAACTTAATGATATTGATGCGTTTTTATTAAATTTAACACCTAGACTAGCGGGTAAATTATTGATCGAGCAGCGGCATATTTTTTTACAAGCTGTTAAAATGCATTGCGAAAATGGCAACTGCCCATCTGAATGGTTGATAGAAGAAACCGTTTTTCGCTCCAAGGCGGGAAAAGAATATACTGGTTTAATGGCAATGTTTGCAAACCGGATGGATAATTTAAAGACAGTGACGGGATATGATTTATTGGTCCCCGCGACTGCCTTAGACAGGGATATTTGGCAATTTTCAGTCATGTTAAACCGCTGGAAACTTAACCCTAAAGAGGTGGTAAAAGCATTGTTAGAAGAACAAACCACCTACTGAAGATGTAACAGGATACACCAATATGAGCTTAGAAACGGCCTATATTAAAAGTGGGCGTAATACCATTATTCACAAAGAGAAGAAGTTAGATCTTGTGATTGTAAATGGTGAAGCACACCCAAAAATCAAGGTGACTGCAAATGGTTTGGTGCCTTTTAAGGAAGACTTACCTAGAAATCGAAGAGAAGCTAAAGAGCGTTATTTAGAGGTCGTCCACGTTTCGAGTATTGATGTATTTGGTGAAGTAAAGCGGTTGTTGTTTATTCAGGCTTTAGACGGCCGAGAATACAAAATAGATTACAGTAAAGTTGGCACTAAGTTGTTCGTGCGAATACATCAAGAGAGTTATCTATAATTCATAAGGAATAATATGAATGCATTCAAGGGAAGTTGGGTTGTACTTGCGCTAATATTAACGGGTTGTGGCGGAGGTTCTGGAAGTGATGAACCGAGCCAAGTCAGCGCATCGGTTAACGCGGGTGCTGATGTCCAAGTAACCGAAAAAACAGAAGTCACCTTGAATGCACAAGCATCACCTCCTGGCGGTACTTTTAACTGGCAAGTAATCTCTGGTGCAAACGTCAGTGAATTTCCAATTACGGAGCAGCAAGCCGCTTTTGTTGCACCGGATATCAAAGCCGATGTTAATTTACTTATTCAGGTTGATTATGTTGCGCCTGATGGCAGTCTTGCAAGCGACCAAGTGACGGTTGCTATCAAATCTAACAATCAATTACCTATACCAAGTATCAGCCAAACAGCCCCGGAAACATTACCAGCCAAATATAAAGATACTATTGTCCTAAGTGGCGCAGGCTCTTCCGATCCAGATGAAAATGGCCAAGTGGTTGCTTATCAGTGGCAGCAAGTAAGTGGTCCCACAACAATACAGCCAACGGGATTGAATACAGCTACTTTATCTTTTGTCCATCCATTATTGGCGAGCTCTCAGGCGTCAATCTGGCAGTTGACGGTTACCGATGATGAAGGCGGACAAGCCAGTACCCAGTTTACCCTCGGGCTACTTGCGAATTCGGATGTGGTAGTGGCTGATGCTGGGAGCGACCAGCAAGTGCAAGAGTTTGATGAGGTCACGCTTGATGGCTCAAACAGTGATACTGTATCTGGTCAGAAACAGTGTGTATGGCGGCAAGTGACGTCTGGCACTCAGATAGCATTAAGTTCTGTTACCGGGTGTTCAACAACTTTTAACGCACCAGATCAAAATATTTTGTCGCAAGTGGAATTTGAGCTGACCGTTACTGACTCGCAAAACCGCTCTGCTACCGACACCGTGCGCATTGATATCGAGAAAAAGCCATTAGGTAAACTAAACGATAGTGGCCAAACTGCATGTTTTAACAATACGGATGCGATCACCTGCAGTATGACGCAGTTTTCGGCTCAAGATGCGCAGCGTGGGCGTGATAATTTTGCCACTCAGGTGGCGAAAGAAGGCAGTGGTCGAGCTGGTTTTGACTTCACCAAACTAAATCGCTTTGCGGATGAATTGCCTGATGACGCTACGGACTTTGCTTGTGTTCGTGATAACGTCACAGGACTTATTTGGGAAGTAAAGGAAGCAAGTTCGGGTACATTACCAAATACTTCTTCTCGCAACGCACAAAATAGTTATACCTGGTATGTTGAGGTAGACGGGGCGATTGCTGAGGGGAGTGTGCAGGCTGCAGCAAATACAACCTGCCCGCAGGATAGCCACTGTGGTATTCAAGCTTTGATTGATGAAGTGAATAACCCTGCCATTGGAGAGCAAAGTTACTGCGGTGGTAACAATTGGCGCTTACCAACTTATATGGAACTACTTGGGCTACTTGATTACGGCAATGCAAGTACTGCGGTGATAGATGAAGCGCTTTTCCCTAACTTACCTAGCACAACCACGCTTGGTCATCGCTATTACTGGACCTTGCAGTCGAGTTTAGATGGTACTGGAGGCACGCTGAGAAGAGCTTATGTTATCGACATGGATACGGGCAATGATTTTGCAGTAGAAAAGTCTAGCAGCGCATTTGTTAGGTTGGTAAGGAATCCTTAGGGAGCGTGGTATGAAAATTATTGCAACTATACTATTTACTTTGTCATTCACGGCTGTTTGCCAAGCGCAAACTTGCGTTGGTACCGGCTCCAATACCAGCCGCTATACGATAAACAGCAACGGTACTGTGCTGGATAGCCAAACGGGATTAATGTGGCAGCGCTGCAACTTTGGGCAAAGTTATAATGCGACTTCTCAAAGCTGTGAAGACAATGCTCAGCAACTTACTTGGCAACAGGCATTGATGGTTGCCAACGAAGACCAATTTGCAGGGTTTACAGATTGGCAAGTGCCCAACGTTAAAGAACTAGCCAGTATTGTGTATCACGAGTGTGTGACTCCAGCAATAAACATAACGGTATTTCCAACGACCAAAAGTAATAATTATTGGTCGGCAACGACCCAAACTAGCCAGCCTCAGTTTGCTTGGGTGTATCAGTTTGCTGATGGTAAAAATAATCCAACTATTAAAACAGCGGATGCCTTTGTCAGGTTAGTGAGATACTATCAATAGCCCTTATTAGTGTTATTGCTACTGCTACTGCCTTTGACACTAACTGGTATGGATTTCTAATATTGTCAGTCAGACATAGCTTGTTACTTTCATCCGTCTAAAATGGCTTTGGGATTGTTTGATCTTTTGGTACTCTCCTGAAGCACCCCTTTCCCGTCTTACATTCTGCACACAGGAGGCCATATGAATCGATTACTCAGCGCGATAGCCTTATCTTGTGCCGTATTGACGTCTTCTGCTCATGCTAACAATAAGTGCGATGTTGAACTTGGGCATGGTCTTATCATCACTGACAACGAAATTCGTATCGTTGATGATGGTCAGACCCGAATTCAAATCAACAATGATAGTCAGCTTTTTATTCTAGGCCGCTGGATTGAGTTAGATCAGGAAGGGGAGAAAGTTGTGCGCGAGTACTCTCTAGGAATACGGGATACAGTTCCTGAGCTGGTTAATCTGGCGACCGATGGCGTCAACCTCGGATTGAGTGCGATTGAGCAAGTAGTTGAGGGGATGTCCGACAAAGAACCTGAAGTGCTCAAAACGCAGTTGCAATACGTTGAACGTGCGCTGATGGATAAGTTTAAGCGTGGAGATGATTTCTTTTTTATCGCACCACAGTCACTTTCTAAAATTGATGATTTCTTTACTAAAGAGATCAGCCAAAAAATTCACTCTGCTGTTCATGGTTCGTTGGGCTCTATTTTAGTCTCTTTGGGGGATGCGTTTAAATCTCGCGAAGGGAATATCGAAGATCGCATTAACGATATGGGACAACGCATGGAGATTATTTCGAAAGAGATAGATAAATCGCTGCAGAAAAAGGCCCATCAATTAGAAGAAAAAGCGGCAGAATATTGCGAGTGCTTAAACACCTTAGATCAAACGGAAGAAAAACTACAGCGCATAGTACCTGAGCTAGTTGCTTACGATCTCGTCCAGATCCGCTCATAATCCATAGCAACTTTTAGCATTGTCTCGGCTGAGTTTATGCCAAGTTGACGATATGCCTATTACGTCAAGATAGTCCTGCCATATTTGCCAATAGCTTTTTTGCATAAGAGAAACCGGATAATTCGAACCTAGCATTAGGCTCTCTTCTCCCGCATGTGTGATTAAGTGAGTAAGCCACTTAGAGAGTGTTAGTGGATTTGCTAACATTTCGTGGCCAGAGCACTTAACCATGACATTATTAAGTGCTCCAATGCGCCTTAATATATCTGTACAAGGGCTGGTAGCATCAATAAACCCTGCATGGTTAAATACGATTTTAAGGTCAGCTTTTTGTTCTGCAAGTTGTAATAAAAGGTCGACTTTTTCGCTTTGCTTAAATTCTAATTGCGCCTCAAAATGTAGTCCATGCTCGGCAAGACAGGTGAGATTTTCGAGCACGAAAGGCGCGGATAAACGTTGGCTGTCACTGCCTTCGGTGATGTCTCTTATCGCCACTAGGTGAGGATGTGCTAAATGCGCTATGGCTGCGCTAAATTGCTCAGGAGTCGCGTTGATGGGGGCGTAACCGACGGCTTTAAAAGGAAAGCTGCCTAGTTCCTGATTTAACCAATGTAATTCGTTGATGGGATTTTGATTATCAAAACCGGCTTCCACATGCACTAAGGCTTCGAGTGTAAACTGTAAATGTTGGGGAAGACTTGTAAGGGTATGGTTCTGTCTTATTTTTTCCAGATTAGGCCAAGCGGGCGGGTTGTGCTTGAGCCAAGAATATTGTCCTAACGCTAAATCGAAAAAGTGTAGGTGGCTATCAATAACTCTCAGACTCATCACGCATTCCTTTTTTACTGTGCGGTATAACCGCCATCAATGCTTTGTAGGCTACCTGTAATAAAACTCGCATCTTCACTTAGCAAGAAAGCGACCAGCGCTGCAACCTCTTGCGGCTGCCCTAATCTACCCAACGGCTGTAACTGGGCTTCTTCTGCAACGATTTCCGCTTTATCAGCGCCGCTACGTGCGCAGTAACTATCAATGGCATGATGGAATAATGGAGTTTCAATTGTGCCAGGGCACACTGCATTCGCGCGAATGTTAAATTTGGCGTAATCCAATGCTGTGGTTTTCGCCATCGAAGCAAGCGCACATTTAGACAGGTTATAAGCGAAGGAGTTAGGTTTACCAATAATAGCCTGATCCGAAGACATCAATACGATGCTACCGCTACGTTGTGATTTCATGCTTGGTAATACGGCTTGAATGGCAGCGTAAGCGCCTTTCACATTCAATGCAAAAAGGGCATCAAATGTGGCTTCGTCGGTATCTTCTATTGTTGCACTCAGATGCTTCCCCGCGTTTGAAACGAGCGCATCTATTTTCCCTGTTTCTGCGACTATATCTGCAATTGTTGCTTTTACATCGGCGACTTTACTGACGTCACAATGGCGAAAAATCCCTTGTTCACTGGGCTGAATATCGAGGTTATAAACGGTGTATTGTTGCGATAGCAGCTTGTTGACAATGGCGGCGCCAATGCCAAAGCTGCCACCGGTAACGATGGCAACTTGGTTCATAATTAGTGTCCGCAGCCGCCAGCAGCGTGTACGTGACCATGTGAAATTTCTTCTGCAGTTGCTTCGCGTACAGAAAGGATCTCAACATCAAACGTTAGTGTTTTGCCTGCAAATGGGTGGTTTAAGTCGCAGTCCGCATTAAAGCGTCCTACTTTTACTACCTTAACCTGATGACGACCTTGGTTTGAATCGACAATAGCAGTCATGCCTGGCTTCCAAACTTTGCTGTCACCAAGACCTTGAAGGTGCTTAATAGGAATGCGCTGTACTAGACCTTCTTGATATTCGCCATAAGCTTGCTCAGGCGTTAAGGTTACCGTAAAGCTATCGCCACCGGTTTTACCTTCAAGTTCACTTTCAAGACCTGGTAGCATGCCTTCAGTACCGTGCAGGTAGTTTAGTGGCTCGCCTTCTTTGCTTGATTCGATTTGGCTGTCACCTTCGTGAAGTGTGTAGTGAAACTCTACCACTGTGTTCTTTGCAATTTGCATAAGTAAACCTTAAATAAATAGTATTCGGTGACGCCATTTAGCATCCACCTGTAAAGCGTGTAGTTTACGTGAGTGCGCTTCTCGGACGCAAGTCTATCCCTTTAATTTGGGCTCTCACCTTGCTTTGGTTTGCCATGGCGCAGTATTGATTGGAGCGCTTCAATGCTAGAGATTGAGGAGCTAGCTGGTTGAGTCTTATTGCTTTTTGGCGCAGCAGGAGCTGGTAAAAATACCATTAACACTTTGCCCGGTTTTAATAGACTCTGTGCCGTGAGTGAATTCCAATTTAATAAATCTTTTACCGCGACCTTGTAGTGACGGCTGATTGTCCACAATGACTCACCTTGTTTTATGGTGTGGTGATGTTCCACTTGAGGTATGGGTTTGGCTTTTATTTCTTTAATATAAGGGCTTACGTCATAGTCGACGAGTAAATCTAACTGCTCATTACTCTCGGAAACTAATAGCTTTTCGCCAACTCGGATCAAATCAGAGCGCTTATTGTTTAGCGCTTTCAGTGCACTAACACTCATCCCCGCATTTAATGCGATGCGGTAGAGTGTGTCGTTGGCTTTGACTGTGTAGCCTTGGCTGAAGTTTTCCCTGAAAAATGCACTTTTCAATAATGCTTGCTCGGATAACGGTAATAACACTTTGTGCGGACCGTTTGGAGAGCTTCTATGTTTTAAGATCCCTTGATTGAGTGCGTATAGTTGACGCTTTTTGATGCCACTGAGTTTAGCCAGTTGATTGACGTCAAATTGCTGTCCAATATCAAGTATCGACGTAGTGGCTTTATTGGGCAAACTTGGTATCTTAAAACCCTTGGGTGAGGTTTTTAGTAAGTGGCTGAGCGCTAAGAGTTTGGGCACGTAGTCTGCAGTTTCTTTTGGTAATGTTAAATGCCAAAAGTGGGTCGACTTTCCTGTTTTTTTATTTTTTGCGATGGCTTTTTTGACGCGCCCTTCACCACTATTGTAGGCTGCAAGCGCGTGTAGCCAGTCGCCATCAAAGCGTTCATGCAAGTACAGCAAATAATCAAGCGCGGCGTCAGTCGATGCTAACACATCCTGTCGACCGTCATACCATTCGTCTTTCTTGATGCCGAAATGGTAGGCAGTGGCATCCACTAGTTGCCAAACTCCAACAGCATTTTGTTGCGATTTGGCCTTTGGTCTAAAGTCACTTTCAACAAAAGGAAGTAATGCGATTTCAATAGGAAGACCTTTGCGCTCTACCTTTTTTACTACGTGATAAAAATAGGGAGCGGCGCGCTTATTTACCACGTTGAGATAATTAGGCTGTGATAAATACCATTTTATGCGCTTATCAAGCCTTGGATGAGATGCAGTATTAAAACTGAGCTTTTGGCGTATGTGTTGCCATAAATCATCGTCTCTGAGGGGGGCTTTAACGGTAGTGATTTTGGGTGGTTCTACCTCAATGATAGCGGGAGACGTGACTGGCTTTTCTTCGGGCACTTGAGTGAGAGCCGACAAAATGGCTTGCCTGCTCACCTGTGGACTGCTACTGCTTTTACATCCAGAAAGCATGGTTAATATTATTAACCCGCTCAGCTGTATTAATACTCTGTTCATCCTTTAACTATACCGAGAGGTTAAGTTTTATTCAAAATTTCTTTGCTGCTGAAAGTGCTGCCACTGCAATAACGCGCGTTGCTGCATGTGTTTATCTGGATATAAAATACTTATTTTATCAACCACTTGCTGAGTATCTTGTAACTCTAATAAAGCCAAAAATTGTGCTGGAGTGGTCAACATTTCAGGACGATAGGGTTTTCCTGTTGCTGGTAATATCCAATCGAGTGCATAGCGATTAAAGTGAGTAATCGCTTGTTGCCACAGTGTAGTATGCGGTAAATGCGCAAGTGGGATCTGATCCACGCTATAACCTGCTATCAAGCCTTGATATTTTGGCAGATAAACACAGATGTCATGACCGCTAAAGCCCGTGACTTGAGCAAGCTCAACCACTACACCTCCTAGCTCTACGGTTTTAGGCGCGTTACCAATGGCTTTACTCGATGGCGCTTGTGTGGCGAGCTTGGACCACGTTGCAATTCTACTTTTTGCCAGTGCAAGTTTGGCTTGCCATTTCGGCCGTTCACTAGGTTCAAGAGACGCGATACGATTTTCACTAAGCATGACGCTTTGGTTAAAAAGCTCAAGCTGTGAGTGAAAGGCCCTCGTCAATGCGTTGGCTGATGTTGCCGTTGGACTTAGCCATTGTAAATTTGGATAAGCATGCTTGAGTAGCACTATGCTGGTGTCTTGTTTGATATCGGCATGCAAAGAGATTACGTAACAAAGCGGAACGGTGAGGCGCTTTTCTAATTCGTGGATCAAGGCCTCTGTGGTGACAAGATCGCCATGTATGGATGCCAACAGTGCACACTGTTTGCCGATAACTAAAGCTTGATTGGGCTGTAAAGCGCTATCTTTTCCTTGGATAAAATAAACCGCGTCATTGACTTTATGGAACCGATTAGCATTGGCGGCGGTGCTTTTAAAACTTGCCGCCAATAGAATGATAGCCCAAATAAGAGAGATGCTACGTAAGATAGGTTTGCTCCAGTATGTCGGCATTATTCGCCTGCTGGCAGCACTAACTTGTCGATGAGCGTGGAAACGAACTCTGCGTCTTGCTGTTGTTTTGCTTCCAATGCTTGTAAATCATGACAAAGGTGTAGGGCTGCGAGTAATAACGCATTGTGATCATTGCGAACGGTTGAGCGTTTACGCATTTCTTCTACACGTCGGTCTAAAAGCGCTACGGCGTTATGCAGCGCTTCTTCTTGATCTGGCGCACATGCAAATTGATGTGACTTGCCAAGTAACGTCACTGTTACTTGGTTATTCTGCTCAGACATTAGCTAGCCTGTTGTGTTTGCAACTTATCAAGTAGGCCAGATAAAGATGAACTAAATTCTTTTTGCTTTTCTTCGCTTTCTAGCATTTCAAGCTGTAGGGTTTCATTTTCATCGATGAGTTTTTGATTTTGTTCTTTTAGTGCCGAAACTTCCGATTTTAACTGGTTATTTTGGCTCAAAAGTTGGTCAATCAACTGGTCGAGTTTTTGGAGATCTTGGTTATTCATTAATGCGCTCATATGACTGTGATTTGTCATGCAAATGTAAAACAAAGCGGCTAAGGATGCTAGTGTTTACGCGACTTTCTGCTGATTTTTCTCAACTTTTAAGAGATAA
Organism: Pseudoalteromonas sp. DY56-GL79; assembly: GCF_041414765.1. Classification (NCBI taxonomy): domain Bacteria; kingdom Pseudomonadati; phylum Pseudomonadota; class Gammaproteobacteria; order Alteromonadales; family Pseudoalteromonadaceae; genus Pseudoalteromonas; species Pseudoalteromonas sp. DY56-GL79. The sequence continues at coordinate 25,296 of NZ_JANHZS010000015.1, forward strand.
TGCCGATATTGGAATATTTTGTTCAGAAGTGATTCAGTCTAAAGTTAAAAATTGATGAATCATTGCTCAAATTTAGCTCAGGTTTATTTCACCTGTGTTGTTATTATTTTTATCAAGGCGGGGTTATGCTCAGTTACCGACATTCTTTTCATGCAGGAAACCCTGCCGATGTGATCAAACATTTAGTATTGGCAGAATCTTTGTCATACATGGCTAAAAAAGATAAGCCGTACGATTACGTGGATACGCACTCTGGCGCTGGTTTTTTTGAGCTGGCGAGCAGTGATGCACAAAAAACTCAGGAGTATCTGCAAGGCATCGCTAAGCTGTGGAATTATTCTGGATCAGTGTCGGCAATTAGCGATTATGTGGCACTAATCAAGTCTTTTAACGAAGGCGATAAATTAAGTCATTATCCCGGCTCTCCTAAGGTGGCGGAGCATTTCTTACGTCGTCAGGATAACGGCTGGTTTTTTGAATTACATCCAAAAGATCTAGAGCTGTTACAGCAAAATACGGCACATAAAAAGTCACTACGAGTCACAGGGAGTGATGGTTTTAAAGGGCTATTAGGATTGGTGCCACCAGCTTCACGTAGAGCCTGCGTGCTGATGGATCCTCCTTATGAGATCAAATCCGACTATGATGTTGCGGTTAAAAGCATCATAAAAGCGCACAAAAAGTTTGATTCCGGCGTGTATATGATCTGGTATCCCGTTGTTGACCGTGAACGCATTGATGCCATGGAGTCTAGCCTGATTGAATCTGGAGTGCGTAATATTCAAGTGTTTGAACTTGCCACCCGCGCAGATACCCAAGAACGAGGCATGACGGCTTCTGGAATGATGGTGATCAATCCGCCTTGGACCTTAAAGAAAACCATGGATCAAGTGCTGCCCGAGCTGGTTTCGTTATTGGCCGAGGATGATGGTGCGTTTTATCGCAGCATTCAATTAGTAGAAGAATAGTAAAAATAAACTGCTAAGCTATCTAGGGCCTGTTTACCTTTCAAGTTTGTTTTTGCAGCAGTTTGATTGGTATTTGTACAAGGCAGAGCCTGCGTAGCATAGTTATTCTATGTGAGTCAGGCGAGAACACAGTAGAAATGCTAATCAAGCGCTGCCCTTTGGGTTCACCTGAGTGCGCTTTGTTCATTGTTGCTCAACTTTTGCCTAGATTACTAGGCGGCAAGTCGAGCGTCGCGACCAAAACACACTCAGGAGAACAAAAATCAAACAGCAAAGATCAACAGGCCCTAGTCGATAAGGTATTGAAGATACTTAGCAGTTTATCTTGGGGTGTGTTAGCTAGCGCTAGTTATTTCTTAACAAACTTCGTTAAAATAACGATGTTTTGACCCTCTACACGGCCTTCAATATGCTCTGGGTTTGAAGGCGAAAGACGAATGTTACGTACCGCAGTGCCGCGTTTTGCAACTAGGCTACTACCTTTAACATCCAAGTCTTTAATCAAGGTTACAGTGTCACCAGCACTCAGCTTCACCCCGTTACTGTCTAAGTGGACAAGGTCGTCATCCTCTGCAAGTGCTTGATCAGCCCATGCTCGAGTCTCATCTTCTAGATACAGCATGTCTAATGCATCTTGAGCCCAACCGTTATCTGGCGCGAGGCGTTTAAGCATACGGTAGGCAACAACCTGAACGGCAGGAACTTGGCTCCACATACTATCGTTTAAACAGTGCCAATGGTTGGCTTCTAAATCCTGTTGACCTTCAACCTGTGGTTTGCACTGGCTACAAAGATAAACACATTTGTCAGAATGCGCCTCGGCGACTGGTGGTACTTCGTATACTTCGAGACCATCCGTTGAGGTACATAGCTCACATTGATTGTTACTGCGCTCAGCAAGCGCGGCGGCGATAGTCATAATGATTTCCCAAGCTGTAAAAGCGCCATTATACCAAATGCGTCAATTGATGCTCAATTTATGGGAAGAATTTATGCGTATAACTTGATCTATGTCCAGAGCAGAGGTTATCTGCCACCTTTTGCGTGTATAGGTAGTTGTGAAATATACTGCTGTTCTATTTTTTCGATTTCACCAGTGTCTTTAAGTTGTGCGATAGCCTGATTTATCCGCTTAAGTAATCCTTGATGCTTAGCTAACAGGCGTAGCTGCAACATTCCTTCTGAATGTAGTTGGTTGAAGCTAAAAGCAATACCTAGTTGTTCTGACCAATATAATGCGGGCAAATCACCAATGATAATATGTTCAATTCGGCGTAAGTTTAGGGCCTGCAGTAGTTCCTTTTCGGATGCGAAATCAACCCGCTCGAATATGTGGTCATCATGGTAGTAGTAGCCTCTCACTGTCCCAACTTCAATACCCGCTAGGGTTAGTACTGGCGGTTGAGACTGACGAGTAACAACGTACTCTTTAATAGGTAGAATGGGGTCTGAATAGATAAATCTATCGTCTTGCTTTTGCTGCTCGTTCAGCCAATCTGGACTGATGATATCAAAATCAATTTGCTGCTTCTCTAAATAAAAGTTAGTGCGCTTTGCTGGGAGAAGCAGATTTTCGCCTCTGATCTTTGCCTTAACCAAAATGGCTTCTACCATTTCAGGTAGGATCCCAGGCGCATCTTCGCTGTGAGTAAAATAAGGGTAAAAGCTTCCCGAGCCACTTAAACTGTACTTTAAGTAGGGGACTTGTTCTGCCTTAGTCAAACCGGCAAAGGCGAATAACCAGACGATCAAAACTTGCTTCATGCACTCATCTTAGCTTAACTTTTCTTAGACAGGCAAGCCGCTGGCGTTCTGTGAATTAAAAGCCTACTCTTTATAAGGACTTAGTTTAATAAGTTGGTAACTTTTGGTTATAAGTGTTGTAAAATAGCGAAACTTTTTTATTGCTCGGGGCGTTACCATATTATACGCTCCGAGATACGTGGTTTCCTTTTACCTAATAAAGGATACGAATGTTAATGAGTGGTCCGGTGACTGAAGTACGTAAATCAGCGGTGCAGTATATTGCACGACAGGCCATTTTGCGGCCAGATCAAGAAGTCTTTGCCTATGAGTTGCTTTACAGAGACTCAGACAACAATGCTTTCCCAGTAGGGGTGAGCGATGGGCAAGCGACTGGGCGAATGTTTTTTAACTCCCTAATGTTTATCGGTGTAGACCGTTTGGCTGCGGGACAGCTTGCCTTTATCAACCTATCCGACGAATCCTTGCTGCAAGAATTACCTAGCTTATTAGCGCCACAAAAGATTGTGGTGGAAATCGTTGAGCGCTCCAAAAATATTCCTTCACTGGTGAATACAGTGACTAAGTTAACAGAGAAAGGCTACCGGTTTGCGCTAGATGACTACGACGGCACGTCAAAGTGGGATCCGCTGTTACCACTCATGGAGTTCGTCAAAATTGAGGTTGAGCAGCCAATTATAAAAACCAATATGATGGTAAAAAAGCTCAAGCGTCAGTATCCAGATATTAAGGTTATTGTTGAGCGTATCGAAACAAAAGAAGAGTTCGAGATCATCAAATCCTCTGGAGCTGATTTTTTCCAAGGTTTCTTTTTCGCCAAGCCTGAAATGCTCAACCATGGCAACGTGGAACCATCGAAAATGGTGGTCTTTCAGCTGCTACAAGCAACAGCCAGAAAGTCTTTATGCTTTAAAGAAATACAAACTAGAGTAAGCAAAGATCTGAGTTTAACCGCACGATTGCTAAAACTGGCGAACGCGAAAGCCGGTGAAGACAGATTAGAAATCAAGTCTATTTCTCAGGCCGTTGTGTATTTAGGTGAAGACGCAATTAGGCAGTTTGTTAAAGTACTCGCGTTGAGCGAATTGGGTTCAGATAAGCCCAGTGAGCTGACAAGAATGGGGTTAACTCGTGCCAAGTTTGTGGAAACATTTTTGATGCCAGGGGGCGAAGAAATGGCAGAAACCGGCTATTTACTTGGTCTCATGTCTATCCTAGATGTGATCCTTGATGTTGATCTTGCTGTGATAGCAGCAGAATTTTCTCTCGATGATTCGCTTTCCAGCGCGTTACTGAGTTATCAAGGATTGCTTGGTGGAGCGCTACGTTTAGCATTCGAAATTGAGCGCAATGACTGGCGCGAGGCTGAGCTTATTTTACAAGCTATTCGACCAGCAACACCGACCAATTATCTCTATGATATGGCGCTTTCTAGTCGAGCCTACGCAGATGAGATCCTCTCTATTGTGGCAGGTGATGAACAGTAGTTCTCACCTGACAATATGAAAAGGTAAGTAATCGGAGTTGCGGATAATTAGCGCCTTTCTAGCTGCCCATCTAAGCGCTAATGCTAGCTATTGGTAATACTTATCCAAAGCTCAGGTTAAATTGAATACCTATTGTTTTTAAATAGTGTTGTTCTTGCTCTAAATCTGCTTGAAACAGTGAATGTGATTCGATCCACTCAGCTGCAATGTGAAGTATTAAGGCGTTATCAACGGCTGTGATGCTTAGCTCTGGGAGTTGGTCTTGCTGGCGTTTTTGGTTCACTAAAACGCTGAGACGAAACACTGCCAAAATACGGTTAAAGTGGGTTAGTTCTTCGTCGATTAACTCTGTTAACTCTGTTAACTCTGGCATTTTTATTTTTTTTCGATAAAAGCGTACAAGTGCACTTAGCCTTAATTGCTGGGCTTGAGTAAAGCCCGGAAGTTGACTGTGCCTGACAATATATGCACCGTGTTTATGCATGCCGGAAGAGTTAATGGCAAGCCCAACTTCGTGGAGTTTTGCTGCCCAACATAACATTTCGACATCATAAGAGGATAGTTGCCATTGCGCCTTTAGTTGAGTGCTAAAAAGCTTTATGGTTTCACAAATATTTTCGGCGTGCTGCTTATCAATATTATAGTGATCGCTGAACGTGTTAATTGTGCGGGTACGAATATCAAACTCGTCGGTTTGATGCATTTCAAACAATAAGCCTTCTCGCAATGCATATTCACTAAGGCGCATGCGCTCAAGTCCTAATTGTCTAAACAGTGCTATCAATACAGCAAGGCCGCCAGCAATACTGGTTTTTCGCTCCTCAGGTAGTGCTTTTAAGGAGACGTTGTCTATGTGTCCAGCATCAATAAATAACTGCTTAATTTGCTCCAAAATAGGCAGGGTAATTTCATCGGCTTGAGTGAGCTCGTGAACCATGGCCGCAATCGCCTTAATAGTACCGGAAGTACCGATAACGCTATTCCAGCCGAGCCTTAAGTAGCTCGCGGTAACACTCTCAATTTGTTGCTCTGCTTTTATTTCTGCTTTTTTAAATCGCTTTGCAGATAGCTTACCATCAGCAAAGTAGGCTTTTTGCATGGTCACGCAGCCTACATTGCGACTACTTAACAGTTTGTGTGTTAGGTGCTGACCAATAACCAACTCTGTGCTGCCACCACCGATGTCGATAACCAAACGGTTATGACTGTCATGTTCATGGTTGGCGACACCTTGGTAAATAAGCCGAGCTTCTTCTTGACCTGAAATCACATTGATTGGGTATGGAAAAACTTGTTTTGCCTTAGCGAGAAAATAATTAAGGTTTTTGCAATTTCGCAGTGTATAGGTTGCCACTACTTGCACGGACTCTTTCGGAAAGTCATGTAGTGTCGTCGCAAATTGCGAGAGGGTATCTAATGCTCGGGCGATCGCGTCGTCACTTAAATTGAAATCATCATCAAGGCCCGCGGCCAAGTAAACACGTTGCTTTTCTTTATGGAGGAGTTGAAGGCGACCATCTACTTCTCTTGCTACAACAAGGTGAAAACTATTTGAACCTAAGTCCACTGCGGCAATAGAAGGGTAGTCGCGCATATATTCTTCCTCAACGGTTATTCTTTCGCTTCATTTAATTGGTGTAACTCCCATTTTTTTAAATGGTCATAAATCGCGATCTGAGAGCGAATTTTTTTACGGTTACCTCGGCGAACGTACAGATTCTTCTGTTCGGCGTCAATAATTCTGGCTTTGGTGCGATCTTTAAACTGCAGTTCAATAATATCGATAATTAGTTTCTTCAAATGCTCGGCATAAATAGGCGTGCCTACTTCAACTCGGTGGTCGAGGTTACGGGTCATCCAGTCTGCTGACGAAATATACACCTTGGGGTCGCCGTTATTATCGAAAATCATCACTCGCGGGTGTTCTAAGAAACGATCGACGATACTAATGATCTTTATATTATCGCTAAACTGTGCAAGGCCTGGTACAAGGGCACACATACCTCGCACAATGAGGCGGATCTTGACGCCTTTACGTGATGCTTCGTAAAGTTTATCAACGAGCTGCTTGTCAACTAAATTATTGATTTTAATTGTTACTTTTCCTGTTCTCCCTTGCTCTGCATGAGTTATCTCTTCATCGATCAACTCTACAATTCTACTGCGTGCATTGATGGGGGAAATCATCAGGTGTTCGAATTTAAACGGTAGATAACTACTCTCAATAAAGCGAAACACGCTATCGCATTCTTCCGTAATATCGGGGTGTTTGGTAAACAGACTGAAATCAGTATAAATCCGAGCCGTTTTTTCGTGGAAGTTACCCGTTCCTATGTGTGCATATTTGACGATTTTGCCTTTTTCTCTACGGTGAACCACACAAAGCTTACTATGGACCTTAAGCGCTGGTATGCCAATCATGACCTTAATACCGTATTCACTCATGAGTTTTGCCCACTCAATATTATTTTGCTCATCGAAGCGGGCTTTCAATTCAACCATCACGGTGACTTTTTTGCCATTTTTTGCTGCATTGATCAATGAAGCGATCAATCGAGATTGCTTTGCCACACGATAAATGTTGACCTTGATTTGCGTCACTCTGGGGTCAAATGCCGCTTGGCGGATATATTCCAGCATGTGATTGAAGGTATGGTAGGGGTAGTACAGTAAGATATCTTGAACTGAAATTGCGCGAAAGACGCTGCTATATTTTGAAAAGGCTGCACTTTTAAGCGGCGGCAGGGGCTTGTTTTCTAGATAGCCGCGACCAACATTTGGAAAAGAAATAAAATCTCGAAAATTGCGATATCTACCGCCTGGGATCATGGCATCTTGACCTGTCACTCCTAAGCGCTTTTTCATCAGCTTGATCATTTCTTCCGGCATAGATTCTTCATATACCAAGCGCACTGGTTCGGCATATAAGCGCTGTTTGAGACCTTTAGACATGGTATCTAACACGCCTTCTTCAAGCTCATCATCTAAGTTGTATTCGGCGTCACGAGTGAGTTTCATCGAATAGGCGTCAATGCGTTCAAATTTGAAGAAGCTCTTAAACACATCGGCTATAAAAAATCGAATAACGTCATCGAGCAACACAATCGTTTTATGCCGACGAGTTTTTTCTGGCGGCAGTTGGACAAAACGATTCAGGCGATCAGTAGGGACTTCCAAAAAAGCGTGATGCTGCTTTTCACCATTTAGCTCCACAAAAAGGTGGGTCATGGTGTCATTGATATTGTCTGAATAGTCCTTACTTTCGTTAATCATCATTGGCAATAGGTGAGGTAGTACTTGGTCTTTAAAATAGTTGGCTAGCCAATTCTTATGGAAATCCGATAGCGCATCCGGTTGCTTAATATGAATGTGATGCTCATTTAAGTCGATGAGGATCTGGTCATAAATAGCATTAAACTTTTTACCTAGTTCCAACACTTTCTTCTGAATGTCGGCGAGCAGTGCTTCGTCTTCGTCGAAATTCGTTTCAGGAAGGTTATTTAATAAGATACGGCGTTTTACATCTGCAACTCGAACTTGGAAAAACTCGTCTAAGTTGTTGGAAAATATACCAAGAAACCGGATCCGTTCAATGATCGGGTTGGTTGGGTCCTTGGCTTCTTGTAAAACACGTTCGTTAAAAGAGAGCCAGCTTAATTCTTTGGCAAAGTACGTGATAGTTTTATGCTCTGGAGATACGGCCTGCATGGTTCTTTCCATAGGTACAGCTTATTTTTACAGCTTAAGCAGGGTGTGTGACATAATTATGACAAACACAACGCGCCTGTCGTGTTTGTCACGTAACTATCATGAGTATAGTGAAGGTTTTAGCTTTCTTCTATGTCCACGATCAAATCACTGGTGATTGACTCGAGTGCTTCAATTACGTTTTCCTTGACCGTGCCTGCAGGTAAAGTCACGGTCGCGAAAGCACTGAAAATAGGCAGTCCCCAGTTTGGAGCACTACGTTGTTTTGAGGTTAGGTGCGTGATGTTTGCGCCTTTGTGACGAATAACCGTAGCAAGCTCTTGCACAATTCCCGGTCTATCGTTGCCTGTAATGATTAAATTTAATGTGTCTGGCTCTTCTTGCACTTGCAAGCTTTCGCCTGATTCAACGCTAACGTCTAAACCAGGCAATTTATGCAATGCATCTTGTATTTCTTGCAAATGTTCTTCTGCAACTTCAACCTGTACGATGCCCGCGAATTGTCCGGCAAGATGGCTTAAGTTACTGGTTAACCAGTTGCCATGGTTAGAAAGAATAGTGGAAGAGATTTCCTCAACGAGACCCGGTCGGTCCTTACCTATAAGTGTTAATATTAACTGCTTCATATCATGTCTCTTTTTTTGTGCCGCCCGTGGGCGAAAAACGAATTCGGCGCATGATTTAGACTAGTCTAAAAACTTACTTTGTCCAGTGTCTAAAAACACTTAATGTAAAGAAATGCAACGGAATTTTTGTATTTACTCTAGACTAACAATCAGAGCACTTTTTGAGCCGATTAGTTCCATTATTTTTATAATGAATTTGAAGGCCAAAACCGATTGAAGAAAGTGCAATTGTGTCTCGGGTGTAACACAACTGTCATCTTGATGAAATATAATGCCCCCAATTTTTAAACCAAAGGGTATATTGATGACTTCAAATCCGCAAAAGCCATCCTTTAAAACGGATAGAAGCCGTCTCTTTAAAGACAGGTTTGCACAATTTGGCATTACTTCTGGTGGAGTAATGGTATTAGTCGCACTTTTACTTATCTTCTTCTACTTACTATATGTTGTTCAACCAATCTTTGAATCGGCAAAGGTTGAGAAGCGTATGGATATTCAGCTTACACAAGACAAAACATATTTAGGTGTAGGGGTAGAAGAACAAACGGAAATTGCGTACTTACTCGGCAGCAGAGGTTCGGTAGATTATTACCAGATAAAAGGTGAAAGCGCCGGTAAATTACTAGATACATTGGATGTTGAACTTGACGGTAATATTACAGCATTTGCAGAAAGTGCGCCTTTCTTAGGGCAATATGCATTTGGTCTGGATAACGGTCAGGTACAACTGGTGAAGCCGATGTTCACGGTAAGCTTTCCGGGAAATCAACGTGTCTTAACTCCTCGCTTAAGTTATCCACTTAATGCGAAGCAACTGATTGTTGATGAACAAGGGCAAGCAATTCGTAAATTCGCCTTTAGTCACTTCGAAGACAAAACCGCTGTTGTTGCACAGACTGCGGATAAACGTGTGATTTTTGCCTCCTTTGTTGCAGAAGAAAACATGTTTACTGGAGAGGTTGAATGGGTGGTTGAGCGTACCGAGCTAGATATTGATGGTCGCGTTGATGAGTTACTTATTTCTCCAGACACGTCGCGCACATTTGTTCGCTCAGCAAATCAAGTTTACGTCTTTGATTCTCGCTATGCTTCTGAAGTTGAGTTATTCCAGTTGCTTGCTGCAAATGAAGAAAATGCCAACTTGGTCGATATGAACCTACTAGCGGGCGCCAACTCATTAATGCTTGCTAACGACAACGGTGAGGTTTCACAGTGGTTTGAAGTCAATACCGATGATGGACGCCAGTTTGCTAAAATCCGCTCTTTTGAGACGCCAAAGAGCAAACAGGTCAAACTATTTAGTGAATATTATCGTCGTACTTTCTTCACGACTAATGAAAATGGTCAATTAGGTCTATATTACACCACCAGTGAAGCGCACTTATGGCAAGGTAAAATCACAGATAAAGCTGTACAAAAGTTTGCGGTAGCACCACGTGCTAATGCGGCTTTGTTACTCGCCGATGATACGTTAACGGTGGTAGAACTACACAATGAACACCCAGAAGTAACTTGGTCTGCTTTGTGGCAAGAAGTGTGGTACGAAGGGTATCCTGAGCCTGCTTACACTTGGCAATCAACCTCTGCGAGTGATGACTTTGAGTCGAAATTCTCATTAGTGCCTATTTCATTTGGTACCATTAAAGCGGCGCTTTATGCCATGTTGTTTGCTGTTCCTATTGCATTAGCGTCAGCAATCTACACCGCCTATTTCATGTCGAGTGAATTACGCCGCGTGGTGAAACCAACGGTCGAGATAATGGAAGCACTACCAACGGTTATCTTGGGCTTCTTGGCGGGCCTCTGGCTTGCTCCTTTAATTGAAACGCATCTACCTGCCGTGGTTGCTTTATTGGTGCTATTGCCAATCGCGATGATAGCAACGGCATTTGGCTGGACTAAGTTACCTGCAAAAGTGAGACACGTTGTGCCTGAAGGTTGGCATTCAATCTTACTGATCCCTGTTGTGCTTATCGTAGGCTGGATTTCATTTGCCATGAGCGCTGGTATTGAGTCTTGGTTGTTTGGCGGTAATGTGCGTCAGTATCTAACCAATGAGTTAGGTCTAACATTTGACCAGCGTAACTCGCTAGTCGTGGGTATCGCGATGGGTTTTGCGGTTATTCCTACAATCTTTTCTATTGCAGAAGACGCGGTATTTAGCGTACCTAAGCACCTTTCTAATGGCTCATTAGCACTCGGTGCCACGCAGTGGCAGACTTTGGTTCGTGTTGTATTACTGACAGCAAGTCCAGGTATCTTCTCTGCGGTAATGATGGGTCTTGGCCGCGCCGTAGGGGAAACCATGATTGTATTAATGGCAACAGGTAACACGCCAATTATGGATTGGAGTATCTTCCAAGGTATGCGTACGCTTGCTGCAAACATTGCGGTGGAAATGCCGGAGTCTGAAGTTGGCAGCTCTCACTATCGCATCCTGTTCCTAGCTGCCTTTGTATTGTTTATTTTTACTTTCGTATTTAACACCGTTGCTGAGTTTGTTCGCCAGCAGCTGCGTGAAAAGTACAGCTCAATGTAATTGGAGTGACATGACATGGTAAAACAGTGGTTTAAGTCAGGTTCTCCGTGGATCTGGATGACAGGTGGCGCGGTCAGTATTAGTTTGATTTCAGTAATTGGACTACTTGCGATGATCGCATGGAAAGGACTGAGCTTCTTTTGGCCATCAGAAGTTGTAGAAATGCATCTCGACGGTTCTGTTGCTAAGCAGATTGTTATTGGTGAAATATACGATCGTGAGATGGTACCAAAGTCTCGCCTTGAAGCGGCTGGATTCGACCTTTCAGGCTACAACAGCGAGCAAATCGAGCGTTTACTCATTAAAACGGGTAACCGTGAATATGTAGAACTTGATTTCCGTTGGGTATTATCAACTGATATCAAAAGCCAGTCTATGCCAGCGGAATTAGCGGTATTTGAGCGTAGTAAAAATGGTAATTTCTATGGCTATGTTGCCCGCGTTTTAGAAGACGGTAAAGTAGTCACAGAGCAGCCGATTGAAAGGCTACATGAGCTTGTTGAACGCGCCGTTGACCTTAATGACGAAGCGCTTGATCTACAAAATAGCGAAATCGGGCACATTAACTATGAGCTTGAACGTCTACGTTTAAAAGAAAAGTCGTATCAGCTTGATAATGACCTGACAGAGGAAAAGTTAGCAGAGTTAAATGCACGCCGTGCTGAGTTACGCGAAGATTACAAAGTCTTCGAAAAACGTTTATTTGAGCTAAGAAAACAGGCCAAGCGTGACCAAGTTGTGGTCCGTGATATGCGTGGTGAAGAAGTGACTTTACCTCTGTATCAAGTGTTGGACGTTTGGTTTCCAAATGATATGGGCTTTTTTGCCAAGGTGGGTCACTACCTGGTGCAAATCAGCAAGTTTGTGAGTGATGACCCGCGTGAAGCAAACACCGAAGGTGGGGTATTCCCTGCAATCTTTGGTACGGTATTTATGGTTATGCTGATGGCGGTGATCGTGACACCATTCGGCGTTATTGCGGCAATTTATCTTCATGAGTATGCAGCAAAGAATGCCGTGACCAAGATGATCCGCATCGCGGTGATTAACCTTGCAGGTGTTCCATCCATTGTATATGGGGTGTTTGGCTTAGGATTCTTCGTTTATATGCTAGGTGGGTCAATTGACGAACTTTTCTACCCTGAGGCTGCGCCAAGTCCTGTTTTTGGTACACCGGGTGTGATTTGGTCTGCACTTACACTTGCTATCCTTACTTTGCCTGTGGTTATTGTATCCACGGAAGAAGGTCTGTCTCGGATCCCAAGCTCAGTGCGTCATGGTTCACTTGCGCTTGGTGCGACTCAAGCAGAAACCTTATGGCGGATCATTGTTCCAATGGCAAGCCCTGCAATTATGACGGGTCTTATTCTTGCTGTTGCGCGTGCCGCGGGCGAGGTGGCCCCTCTGATGCTGGTGGGTGTAGTAAAAATGGCACCAACCCTACCGCTAGACGGAAACTTCCCCTATATTCACTTGGATCGTAAGTTTATGCACTTAGGATTCCATATTTATGATGTTGGCTTCCAAAGCCCGAATGTTGAAGCTGCTAGACCTTTGGTTTATGCAACCGCGTTCCTACTGGTTACAGTGATTATTGCACTGAATATCACAGCAATTGGTATTCGTAACCACTTACGCGAAAAATTCAGATCGTTAGAGCATTAATAGTAAAGATTTTTAATAGGTAAAAACATGATTACAGTAGCGCCAGAAGTCAATCAAGCAAACGGCAATAACAAGCTTGATTTAGCAAACTTAAGTCCAGAACTCACCGCACTAGAGATCAAAAACCTAGATCTTTACTATGGTGATAAACAAGCCCTTAGCAACGTCAATATGTTGATCCCAAAAGGGCAGGTAACCGCGTTTATCGGCCCATCAGGTTGTGGTAAGTCAACATTACTGCGCTGTATTAACCGCATGAACGACTTGGTTGATAGCTGTCGTATTGAAGGAGAAATCAACCTTCAAGGACAGAACATTTATGACAAGAGCGTAGATGTTGCGGCACTGCGCCGTAACGTAGGTATGGTATTCCAAAGACCAAACCCTTTCCCTAAGTCTATTTATGAGAATGTGGTTTATGGTCTGCGCCTGCAAGGTATCAAAGATAAGCGCAAGTTAGACGAAGTGGTTGAAAAGTCACTCCGTGGCGCCGCACTTTGGGATGAAGTAAAAGACCGACTTCACGACAGTGCATTTGGTTTATCTGGTGGTCAGCAGCAGCGTTTGGTGATTGCTCGCTCTATCGCGATTGAACCAGAAGTGTTGTTACTTGATGAACCAACATCAGCACTCGATCCGATTTCAACATTGGTTATCGAAGAACTCATTAACGACCTGAAAAACAAGTATACTGTAGTTATCGTTACACATAACATGCAACAAGCTGCGCGTGTATCTGATCAAACTGCGTTTATGTATATGGGTGAGTTAATTGAGTATGCAGATACCAATACCTTATTCACCACGCCGTCTAAGAAGAAAACAGAAGACTATATTACAGGTCGTTACGGTTAAGGCGAGCTTGCGAGGAGAATATAATGGAACACAATATTAATAAGCACATTTCTGGCCGCTTTAATGAAGAGCTAGAAAACGTGAGAAATCACGTACTCAGTATGGGTGGACTGGTAGAGCAGCAATTAAACACTGCGCTTGATGCGGTTAATCACAATGATGCTGAAAAAGCGAAAAAGGTCAGTCAGAACGACTACAAAGTCAATGCGATGGAAGTGAATATTGACGAAGAATGTACACGTATCATCGCCAAAAGACAGCCTGCAGCCAGTGACTTGCGTTTGGTTGTTGCCATCGCTAAAACGATTGCAGATCTTGAACGTATCGGAGACGAAGCGGAGCGTATTGCCAAAGTTGCCTTGGATTCGTTTACCAAAGATCAGCAAGATCTATTGGTGAATATTGACAATATGGGTCGACAAGTATCACAAATGCTGCATGATGTGCTCGATGCGTTTGCCCGGATGGACGCGCAAAAGGCCTTTGAAGTGCACAAAGCGGATGCCAAAGTGGACCGTGAATACGAAGCTGTAACGCGTCAAATTATGACCTATATGATGGAAGACCCGCGTTCTATTCCAAAAATTATGGATTTAATTTGGTCTGTGCGCTCCTTAGAGCGTATTGGCGATCGTTGTCAAAATATTGCGGAATATGTGATTTATTTCGTAAATGGCAAAGATATTCGTCATACATCTCAAGAAGATATCGCAAAAACCTTGTGATGCTTATCAATTAGTTGCGCGCTTTCGGCGCGCAATTTCATAGCAAGTTCATCTAAACTTGCAATAAAACCGTTCACAACAGCGCTCAATGCTGTAAAATTACACTTTGCACATGCATACAAATATGATTTAAGGGTCAGTTATGCCTAGTAACGCGTTTTTAGGAGTATTTGCTAAATCTCCTATTAAGCCAATTGAAGAGCATATAAAAATAGTCCATCAAGCCAGTGCGGCTTTGATCCCATTTTTTAACCATGTCTTCAAAGGGGAGTGGACAGAAGCGGATGCAATTCGCATTGAAATCCGCAACCTAGAGCGTGAAGCAGATGAACTAAAGCGTGAAGTGCGCTTACATTTGCCTCGTGGTTTATTCATGCCAGTAGAACGGACTGACTTACTGGAACTTATCACCCACCAAGATAAGATAGCCAACAAAGCGAAAGATATCGCAGGTCGCGTTATCGGTCGTGAAATGGTCATCCCTGAATCCATTCAAAAAGATTTTCTTGCTTACGTCACTCGTTGTGTGGACGCAACTAAACAAGCATCAGAAGCGATTAATGAGTTTGATGAACTGCTTGAGACAGGCTTTAGAGGCCGTGAAGTCACTTTAGTTGAAAAAATGCTAGTTGAGCTTGATGCCATCGAGCAAGATACCGACGATATGCAAATTAAAATTCGTCGAGAGTTACGCGCTGTTGAAGGCGAGCTTAACCCTATTGATGCGATGTTCTTATACAAGATCATCGAATGGGTCGGTGGGCTTGCAGATATCGCAGAGCGCGTTGGTTCACGTCTTGAGCTGATGTTAGCTCGTTAATAAAAATCGATCTTTTAAAATAAAGTAAGGTTTCTTATGGATATCATTGCATCCTACGGCACAGTATTGGTTTTAATTGCCGCAGCAGTTGGTTTCTTTATGGCTTATGGTATTGGCGCAAACGATGTTGCGAATGCTATGGGTACTTCGGTAGGTTCAAAAGCACTTACCATCAAACAAGCAATTATCATTGCTATGATCTTCGAATTCGCTGGTGCTTATCTTGCTGGTGGTGAGGTAACATCAACGATCCGAAAAGGGATTATAGATTCAACCCCTTTCATTGATATTCCTGAACTGATGATATTAGGAATGATCTCCGCGCTTTTTGCTGCAGGCGCATGGTTATTAATGGCTTCAATGCTAGGTTGGCCGGTATCTACGACGCACTCAATCATAGGTGCAATCATTGGTTTTGCGCTAGTAGCTGTGGGCAGCGAAGCAATCCAATGGGGCAAAGTTGCTGGCATTGTTGGGAGCTGGATTGTCACCCCTGCCATCTCTGGTTTTATTGCTTATCTCATCTTTATGAGCGCCCAAAAGCTCATATTTGATACCAATAAGCCACTAGAAAATGCCAAACGCTTTGTGCCTATTTACATGGGTCTAGCGGGCTTTGTTATGTCTTTGGTTACGATCAAAAAAGGTCTTAAGCATATTGGTATCAAGCTTGGCACATTCGAAGGTTTTGCGCTTGCTATCGGTATCGCTATTATCATTGCTATTATCGGTAAGATTGCGATTTCTAAGCTGAAAATGGATCCTAATGCAGACAAGCAAATGCAGTTCAACAATGTTGAAAAAGTATTCGCTATCCTTATGGTACTAACAGCATGTTGTATGGCATTCGCGCATGGTTCGAATGACGTTGCTAACGCAATTGGTCCATTAGCTGCAGTGGTAAACATTGTTGAAAACGACGGTGAAATTGCTAAGAAAGCGGCACTCGCTTGGTGGATCTTACCGCTAGGTGGTTTAGGTATTGTTGCGGGTCTTGCGATTCTTGGTAAGAAAGTTATCAAGACCATCGGTGAAGGCATCACGCATCTTACTCCTAGCCGTGGCTTCGCAGCAGAGCTTGCAGCTGCTTCAACAGTCGTAATCGCATCAGGCACAGGCCTACCAATCTCTACAACTCAAACCTTAGTTGGTGCGGTATTGGGTGTGGGTATGGCACGTGGTATTGCGGCATTAAACATGGGTGTTATTCGTAACATCGTAGTTTCTTGGGTAATTACATTGCCAGTTGGTGCTGCCCTTGCTATTGTTATATTCTATATTTTGAGATTAGTGTTCGGCGTATAAAAATAAACCGCACTTTTCAAAAAGACAGACTTTTAGCTTGAAAAGATCTCAACACCTTTGGTGTTGGGGTCTTTTTATTTGTGCTGTTGAAAATTAAGAGTAAAGCTTGTGACTAATTTACCTAGTATCAAACAACTACAATACCTTCTTGCGGTGCATCAGCACCAACATTTTGGTCGTGCAGCGGAAGCATGCTTTATTGGTCAATCGACGCTAAGTAGCGCGATACAAAACCTTGAAGAGACATTAGGATGTCAGCTAATTGAACGCGAAAATCGCAGCCTAATGTTTACCGATATTGGTGAGGAAGTGGTTGAACGAGCGCGGAAAATTATCGACGACACCATGAGCGTTAAAGAACTAACTAAAAGCTATAAAAACCCATTATCTGGCAAGTTGACGTTAGGGATCATTCCCACCATTGCGAGTTTTATTGCTGCGCCACTTTATCAGGCGTGCAAAAAGGAGTTTGCAGCGCTTAATTTGGTACTGGTTGAAGATACCAGTGATAACTTATTGGATAAGTTAGAGCATGGTCATATTGATATGGCCATGTTGGCGCTGCCATATAGAACCGATAAGTTCCATACTCAAGTGCTTGCAAAAGATCACTTTAGCTTGGTTCGCCACGCTGAGTACAGCGTACCGGAGCCGATAGAGGACTTTAACCTGTTACCTGAGCAAAGTGTATTTTTACTCGAAAAAGAGCACTGTATGACGGGACATGCTCTTAGCGCTTGCCACTTAAACCGTAGCGCGTGCATTAATCCATTTGAGGCGGCAAACCTACATACTTTATTAAGTATGGTGGAATATAAAAATGGCGTAACGTTTTTACCTCAAATGGCGATCAATGCGGGGATTTTGGAAGGTAAACCTTTAGTGGCTATGCCACCACAAGATCATGCATATCGTGAGATTGGCTTGATTTGGCGTCGTACCACGGGGCGGATCAGAGATTTTAGACTGTTTAGCGACTTTGTTGGTGGCTACATCAGTGGCCAATGTCAGTCGCAGTAGTGATGACGAAAGAAGCACCTTAACGGTGCTTTTTTTTCAAAAAATTTTCCCGTCTGAACAACTTTTTTTGCGCCCGCTACGATTAACAGTTAGTGAGTATATTGGATGAGTGAACTGCGTGTTTTTTAATAGCGAAAAACAATTAATAAAAAGAGCACTGCAAGGTAATCAAGGGGCATGGTCAAAGCTTTGCGCCCAGCATCATAGCCGTGTGTATAACCAATGTTTGAGGCTGGTTGGTAATCCGCAAGACGCGCTAGATATTGCTCAAGATGTATTTTTAAGTATGTATCGAAATCTGCATACCTTTAATGGCGATGCCAAGTTCTCGACTTGGGTATTTAAAATCACCCATGCAAGGATTGTGGATCACATGCGAAAACATAAGTTTGAATCGATTGAAGGTAAAGAACCTGAGATGCCGCAACACGGACCAGACAGCAAAATAGCGCAACAACAAAGTAATGAAGAGATATATATCGCGCTGAAACAACTACCATTTGAGCAGCGCATTGTCGTGGAGCTAAAGTTTTTCCAGCATTACACCTTTGATGAAATTGCGCTGCAGCTTGAGTTATCAAGTAATACGGTAAAGGCTAGGCTATACAGTGCGTTAGGTAAGATGAAAGGGCAACTAGAGGTGCAAAATCATGGCTAAATTAGCACACTTATTTGAGCAGTGGTTAGATGGTAAAGTGCTTTCTGAGGCAGAGTTGGCTGAACTTCAGGCAGATAGTGAATATCGAGAAATGATGAGTGCTGCCACTACTTGGCAACAACGTGCTGCTAGCTTTGAAGAGCAAGCGCCTCCCTCACAACTCACTTTGCAGCATCAAACTCGCGCTTGGCCAGTGGCTGCCGTTGCAGCTTGGCTGGTTGTCGGGCTTGGTGTATCAGGGCTTTGGCTACAGAATTTAGGCTTGCATCAACAGTTGAGTGTTCAACAAACACAACTGGCACAGCAGCAAAGCGCTATGCAGGCCATGCTCGCAAAACTTGATGAGACTAAGCCAATAGATCAAGCTACGCTTGCCAAGTTAGCAACACAAGTGGTTGAACAAAATCGTAAAGAGCGCAGTTTGGCAATGAATAATCTCGTTGATCTGATCCAAGCACAAAGAGCGCAAGATCAAGCCCTACTTAGGCTGCAATTGAATGAATTGGCAGAGCAAGTAGAGCAAACACCGACACAAAATTTAGCACAGTATCGAGGTAAACCATGAAGTTAATTCCACTTTGTTTTGGCGCTGTCGCAGCCATTGCTACAAGCTTTGCTCAGGCCCAAGTTGTTGATGAAGCGCTAAAGCGTGAGGTTGCTATTTTTGAGCGGGTACTAATGAGTGCATTACAGCATGACACACAAGACCAAGTTCGTAGTGTTTCTGGCTATTATTTAAAAGATCAGGGAGTTGTGTTTGAACTGGCATTAAAACGTCGGCACCGTTTAGAGTGGATCTCTCATATCGACAATCTCGATGATGTGGCTGCAATAGGGGAGTTTGAACTGCCGGAATTTGATATGGACATTGCGGAGGTCGAGATTTCACAGCCAATAGCTGAAGCTTTTTCTCAAGCTTATTCGGATGCTGCTGAGAAGGTGAGAGCAGGAGCCGAGAAGGTCCGCGAAGCCGTAGAGCAAGAAAGAGAGAATAGAATTCAATTGAGGGAGCTTGAACGCCAAAAAGCGGAGCTGGAGTTTGCGAAAAGGCACGAAAGTAATGATCAAGTAAAAGAATTTACGGAGTCATTGAGAGAAGTTGAAAAGCGCATAGAAAAGCTTTCACTTAAGGATTCGGAATTAAAAGACCTGAAAGATAAGCTGAAAGCGAGCCTTGAGGCTTCTCGAGTCAAACGAGCGAAAGAGAAAGCAGAAAAGCAGCAGGCGCTTGAAAAAATGCTAGTAACCAGCTTAGCCCGAAGTTTATGTGACTATGGTGCAGGTTTAAGAAGTTTACCTAGAAATGAGCATGTAAGTTTTATTTACAGTGAGCTTAGTAATCCAAACAATAAACAGGTATTTGTTTATCCAAAATCCTTGGTGCAGCAATGTGTTAAAGGTGAGAAAACGGCTAAGGAGCTAGCCGAGACAGTAACTAGCTATCGTTTTTAGTTAACCTAAGCTTGGGACAAAACAGCATGATTACGTGCTGTTTTATTTATAAAGGAACTTACGCTAGTAAAGGAACTACACTTGCTTGTATTAAGCCTGCTCTATATTTTTTGCAGTAGTTAAATTTGGTAAAAAGAGTAAGTAAACCCAAACCACTATATTAAAGTAGGGTAGCAAACCAAGCCCTGTGAACAATTTTACCGGATATCCTTTAGTGTTGGCATAGCGGTAACATTGATACGCGATGAGCAAGTTTGTAAGTAATAAAAACAGTGATAATGACAGCATAATTTACCCCTTGAAGTCCATAGCAAGATGTAACTCAATCCTTTGAATGTCTATAAAATTAAGGTGTTACCTTAAAATTTGGTGACATTTTAAACTGGTTTCTTTAATTATAGTGGACTTTGCAAGAAGTAAAAGTAACCTTTAGTATAAAAATGTTACTACGCTGTTTTTAGAGATAAAATAGTTTTTGCACTGCTCGCTAGTTGCTCAATAGGGAGCGGTCTGGAGATAAAGTAACCCTGTCCATAGTCCACACCTATTTCTTTAAGCTGTTGAAATATTTCTTTGTTTTCAACATATTCGGCAACTGAACACTTATCTAATGAGTGACTAATATCGTTTACAGCTTTTACCAGTGCTAGATCAATTGGGTCGTTGAGCATGTCTCGAACAAAGGAACCATCTATCTTAACATGCTGTGCGGGTAGCTGTTTTAGGTAGCTAAAAGTGCTGAAGCCTGTCCCGAAATCATCAATAGCGAAATGACAGCCAAGATCGTTCAGGTTTTTGATCATCGTCTGGGTTGCGTTAAGATTGTTAATACTGGCAGATTCAGTGATCTCAAAAATAACGCGATTAGCTGAAACTTGATGCTCTTTTAAGCAGGCTTGAATGTGTGGCTGCAGTCGTTCATCTAAAAATGAATGAGCGGATAAGTTAATCGCCACTTGGCTCAGGATCTCGTGTTCCGCCAGTGCTTTAATGGCTGTTCTGATCACGCATTGATCCATCAAAAATGTATCATTAAGTAGCTCTAATGCAGGAATAAACTGATTTGGGTAAATAGTCTCACCGTTGATCTTTAATCTAAGCAGTGCTTCGTAATAGGCTATTTGTTGTTTTTTGAAATCCCAGATCGGTTGATAGTGGAGTTCTATGCTGTCGTTCTGAAGCGCTTGCCTAACACTATGGCCCCATTCTAAACCGGTTTGCAGTGTCTGGTTTTGTTCATCTTCTTTGTTATAACAATGAACCAAGTTGCGGCCGAGATTTTTGGCAATATAAAGGGCTATGTCTGCTTGTTTTAAGCACTCGCTGGGATCCGCATTTTCATTGGTAATTTGCGTTAATCCGATAGAACAACTGAGAGAGTATGCATTGTCTTCAAAGTGAAATTTATGTTCTTCGATAGCCATGCAGATGCTTTCAGCGCACATATGAGCGTCGAGTAAATTGGTGTGCTTAAGCAGTACAGCAAATTCGTCTCCACCAATACGGAAAGTGAGGTGCTCTTCACCTATTTTGTCGCCAAACAACTCAGATACTTCTTTGAGTACGATATCTCCTTGCTGATGACCTTTACTGTCATTGATGATCTTAAAGTGATCTAAGTCGATGTAAATTAGCGCGTGTTCTATCTCTTCTGCAGACTTTACTTCATTGCACAGCTGATTTAATTGCTGGTCAAAATAGTAGCGGTTGTGTAAGCCGGTAAGCGTATCATGCAGTGCTAAGTGTCTGAGTTGTAGTTCAGCTTGCTTGCGCTCGTGAATGTTATCGAGTGTTGCAGTTATTGCGACTGAACTTGAGGTGTTCTTGATAAGTTGCAGGCGACACTCGACCCACACAAGATGTCCAGCTTTATGGCAGAGCTGCAGCTCGACTTGCGCATGTTGCCTTACCCCACTTTGAATTTCTCGAATGACTTTGTTGAAAGTTGCCAGTTCATCTTTGGCAATGTAGTTGCTGAGTTGGGTATTGAGGCTCGACTTAATTCCAAAGCCAGATAGGTATTCCCATGCTGGATTTATAAAGCGGATCGCGCCTTCCAAATCCAATTCGACGACCACAGTTCTGAGGTGCAGTAAGATCCGTTGGTGTGCAGAAAATAAATCTTTATAGCGACTTTCACTGCGACTGAGTTGCTCAACTTTATTCGCAAACTCAGCATAGCTCACCATAAAATCTTCTCGCCGCGCCGCATGGTCGCATACCTTGCTTAAAAACGGCATATCGTATGGCGCTCGAACAAAGTCGGTAACACCTAACAATAATAGTTGTTCGGCATGGTCGGCATCGCGTTTGTCAATAATGGTTACAATGGCTTGGCTTGGACGATGTTTGAGAATACTTTCGACTAAGTTTTCTGCGGAACCTGACAAGTTAGACGTAGTGTCCATTAAAACAATGGCGTAGTGATCTTGTAGAAATAGTGATAAAGCGCTGGCCGCCGAGCTTACATGTGTGCAAACGAAATTGTGCGATAAGTGCTCACATATCTTTTGCGCACGTTGTTGGTTGGGCTCTAACAACAGCAAGTTGAGGCGGCTGCTTTTATCTAAATGCGTTGACAACACATTGGCCAGAATTTGCGGCAACATGTCTTGACGCTCAAATGGCAGCACGGCATCAATACTGTAGCTACGGGCGGTGGTTTCGGCTATTCGTTCACAATAAGTCGGTGGAATAAGCACAATGGGTGTGTTTTTGGGCGTTGCCAGCAGACCTGAGCGGATCATGCGAGAGAATCGCCAACCGTCAATTTTGCCAACATCCAAGCCGGTGATCACTAAATCTACAGCTTGGGTCTTCAGTAAGCTTAGGGCATCTTGAGAGTCGGACTTGGCAATGATAGTAAAGACATCTAATGCACTAAGAGTTTTAGTCAAGGTTTGACGCTCGTGAGCACTGGCGTTAACAATGAGCAACGTTAGTTGTCTAGACACAATAAAAAAACCTCACCAGATACTGCGACACAATCATTGGGCTTATCTTAAAGTTAGCAAATCGTACTTAACCGCTGATTGATAATAATCAAACAGTGACGCGAACTTTGCTCGGAAATCATAGCCGATAGCGATAAGTTATTGTTTAAACGTAAAGAATAAAGAACGCACTAAACAAAGGTGCACACCGTACAAAATTTTACATGGTGATTACCGTTTTAGACTCGCTAGGTTAAAGGTATTTACGCAAGGTTACAAGCACTTGATTTCGCCAAAACACCGCACTAGACTTGGCGCACTTTTAGAAATGAGGCCTTTCCATGCGCGTAGCAGACTTTAGTTTTGATCTTCCTGATGAGTTGATTGCCAGACACCCAATGAAGGAACGCTCTAGCAGTCGTCTTCTTACCTTAAATGGCAATAGTGGTGAAATAGAACACAAAGTATTTAGAGATATTTTGGCACTTATTAATCCAGAAGACTTAATCATCTTTAATAACACTAAAGTTATTCCTGCTCGTATGTTTGGTCAAAAAGCCAGTGGTGGAAAACTCGAAGTACTGGTTGAGCGCGTTGTAGATGAGCGTACTGTGCTTGCTCACGTAAGAGCGAGCAAGTCGCCAAAACCTGGTACTAAGATTGAGCTTGAAGGCCAAGCAACCGCAGAAATGGTTCAGCGCCATGGTGAATTATTTGAGTTGAGATTTGAGGGCGAAGAAAATGTATTGGCTATTTTAGATAAAATTGGCCATATGCCTTTGCCTCCTTATATCGACAGGCCGGATGATGAAGAAGATAAAGAGCGTTATCAGACTGTGTATGGTGAGAAACCTGGCGCAGTCGCCGCACCTACCGCTGGACTGCACTTTGATGATGAATTGATGGCCAAGCTAAAAGACAAAGGTGTTGAGATGGCCTTTGTTACTTTGCACGTGGGCGCAGGTACGTTCCAGCCAGTTAGAGTCGATTCGGTGGAAGAGCATGTTATGCACTCAGAATATATCGAGGTCTCAGCAGAAGTCGTGGAGGCAATCAAAGCGGCAAAAGCCAGAGGAGGACGCGTCATCGCGGTGGGTACTACGTCGGTGCGCTCACTTGAGTCTGCGGCTAAAGCAAACGGCGGTGAAATTGCTCCACTTTACGGCGATACCGATATTTTTATTTACCCGGGCTACCGTTTTAACGTGGTAGATGCAATGGTGACTAACTTTCACTTACCAGAATCAACGTTAATCATGTTAGTGAGTGCGTTTGCAGGGCAACAGCATATTATGAAGGCCTACCAAACCGCCATTGAACAGAAATACCGCTTCTTTAGTTACGGTGATGCGATGTTCTTACAAAAGCAAGATAAGTAACTTACGCCATACAACTATTAAAATGCCCAGTGTTGCTGGGCATTTTGCGTTTTATGGCTGTAAAGTTGCAAGCTCGATATGGACTTTGTGTTTTTTATCCCAATATTAGAATTGCGCTAGTAATCTTGGTAGAATCGAAAGATCACTGCCCTAAGCATTGGCTTAGCACGTTTTTTAGTCAAAGTTGGACTGTTTTTCCGACAAAGAGGTAACAATGAAATTTGAATTAGATAGCAAACAGGGTAAGGCTCGCCGAGGTCGCTTGATTTTTGACCGTGGTGTGGTAGAAACGCCTGCATTTATGCCTGTTGGTACTTACGGCACAGTAAAAGGCATGACCCCTGATGAGCTCAAAGAAACGGGCGCACATATCTGTTTAGGAAATACCTTCCACTTGATGCTAAGACCTGGCACTGAGATCATTAAGCAGCACGGCGATCTGCATGATTTTATGAACTGGGATAAACCGATTTTGACCGATTCAGGCGGTTTCCAAGTATTTAGTCTAGGTGCGATGCGTAAAATTTCGGAAGAAGGTGTGTTGTTCAAGTCACCAGTTAATGGTGAGAAGATCATGTTGTCTCCAGAAAAAGCGATGGAAGTACAGCGCGATTTAGGGTCAGATATCGTCATGATTTTTGACGAATGTACGCCGTATCCAGCGACAGAAAAAGAAGCAAAAGACTCGATGGAGCTAAGCTTACGTTGGGCTAAGCGCTCTAAAGATGCACATGCAGACAATCCTTCTGCACTATTCGGTATTATTCAGGGTGGTATGTACCCAGAGCTTCGTGCCGAGTCACAAAAGGGTTTAGAAGAAATCGGCTTTGACGGTTATGCACTTGGTGGTTTATCAGTTGGTGAGCCAAAAGAAGACATGATCAATATTCTTGACCAATGTGCCTATAAAATGCCAGAAAACAAGCCACGCTACTTAATGGGCGTTGGTAAACCAGAAGATCTGGTTGAAGCGGTGCGTCGTGGTATTGACATGTTTGACTGTGTGATGCCAACACGTAACGCTCGTAATGGTCACTTGTTTGTGACAGGTGGCGTGGTGAAAATCCGCAATGCAGCACACAAAACAGATACTAGTCCACTAGATGCGGAGTGTGATTGCCACACTTGTAAGAATTACTCTCGAGCGTACTTACATCACCTAGATAAGTGTAATGAAATTCTAGGCGCTCGACTCAATACCATCCATAACTTACGTTATTATCAACGCTTGATGGAAGGAATGAGAAACGCCTTATCTGAAGGTACATTTGATGAATTTGTCGAAGACTTTTATGCGCGCCGTGGCATTGCGGTGCCAGAGTTGGCTGACGTTGGTTTGACAGAAAATAATTAATTTATAAACGAGGAAGTGAAATGAGCTTTTTTATCTCAAACGCGCATGCTAGCACTGCTGCGGCTGCACCAGCTGGTGGTGGCATGGAAATGCTAATCATGTTAGGTATTTTTGGTTTGGTATTTTATTTTTTAATTTACCGTCCACAAGCCAAGCGTGTTAAAGAACACAAAGACCTAATGGGTGCATTAGGTAAGGGTGACGAAGTACTAACTCAAGGTGGACTTGTGGGTAAAATCACAAAGGTTGCTGATGATAAAGACTTTGTTGTAATCGCACTAAACGACCAAACTGAAGTGACAGTGCAAAAGTCAGCGGTTTCAGCTGTGTTACCTAAAGGTACAATGAAATCTCTATAAGAATAATAATAAAGGGATAGCCCAGTGTTAAACAAGTTTCCAATGTGGAAGTACTTACTTGTTCTCGCTGTGTTGGCTATCGGTATTCTTTATGCCACACCTAACTTGTATGGTCGCGATCCGGCCATACAAGTATCTGGCACAAAAGGTGCTGATGCGACGCTCAGTGTATTAGATCAAGTTAACGAAACCCTGCAAAAGAACAACCTTGCCGTAAAATCTTCTGTGTTAGAAGACGGTCAAATTCTTGTTCGCTTCAAAAATGTTGAAGATCAGCTTAAAGCACAAGATATTCTGCGTAATAGCTTAAGCGATGATTATATTTCAGCAATCAATATGTCTCCGGCACAACCTGAGTGGTTAAAAGACTTAGGTGCAAACCCAATGAAGCTCGGTCTAGATTTAAGTGGTGGTGTTCACTTCACAATGGAAGTGGATATGGTCACGGCGATGGACAATGCACTTGAGCAAATGGAGCAAGATTTCAAGAGCGATTTACGTGATGAGAAATTGCGTTATCGTGCGGTTCGTCGTGTTTCTAATAGTGAACGTGTACAAGTAACGATGCGCTCGGAAGAAGATAAAGACGCAGCAATGAGCTTCTTGAGAAAGCGTTACCCGGGTAACGACTTTATCAATGATAGTAGCGATAGCCTCGCTTTCTTCTCAAGCCTTAGCGACCTTAAATATAAAGAGTTGCGCGAATACGCTATCAAGCAAAATGAAACCATTATTCGTAACCGTATTAACCAACTGGGTGTTGCTGAACCAAATGTTCAACGTCAAGGTGGTGAGCGCATAATTGTTCAACTTCCAGGTGTTCAGGACACGGCTCGCGCGAAAGAGATCCTCGGTGCTACGGCGACACTTGAGTTCCGTGAAGTAGACGAAAATGCCGACGTGCGTGCAGCAGCACAAGGTCGCATTCCTCCTGGCACAGAAGTGATCCCACATAAAGATGGCTATCCTGTCGTGCTGAAAAAGCGCGTTATTCTTGAAGGTACGCATATCACAGGTGCGCAATCTGGTATGGATGAATATCAGCGCCCTCAGGTGAATATCAAGCTTGATAGCAAAGGTGGGGCAAAAATGAATGCCTTTACCAAACGTGCTATCGGCAAACGTATGGCGACGGTTTTCATCGAGTACAAACCGTCTGGCAAAAAAGATGAAAACGGCAAAGCGTTACCACCAATCAAAGTGGAAGAAGTGATTAACGTTGCAACGATTCAAGCGCGTTTAAATAGCTCTTTCCGTATTACTGGTATTGATAGCCCAGCAGAAGCACATAACTTAAGCTTGCTACTACGTGCAGGAGCACTGGTTGCACCAATTCAAATCGTTGAAGAACGTACTGTAGGTCCAAGCCTTGGTCAGGAAAATATCGAAGCTGGTATGACTGCGGTTGTCCTTGGTTTTGCGTTTGTTCTTGCCTTTATGTTGCTGTACTACAAAGGCTTCGGTCTGGTAGCAAACTTAGCACTTGCGGCTAACCTCATTATGATTGTGGGTGTGATGTCGATGATCCCAGGTGCGACGCTGACGTTGCCAGGTATAGCAGGCATTGTATTAACCGTCGGTATGGCCGTTGATGCCAACGTACTTATCTTTGAGCGTATTCGTGAAGAAATAGCGGAAGGCCGCAGTCCACAGCAAGCCGTTCACCATGGTTACGATAGTGCATTTAGTACGATTTTTGATGCCAACATCACCACTTTAATTGCTGCGGTGATCCTATTCTCTGTTGGTACAGGTCCAATTGCAGGCTTCGCGGTAACCTTAGCTATCGGTATCATTACCTCGATGTTTACAGCGATCGTTGGTACGCGTGCGGTTATTAATGCCATCATCGGTGGCAGACGTATCACTAAGCTATCAATCTAGGAGACGGACATGCAATTATTAAACTTAAAAGGCACTATCCGTTTTATGTCGGCAAGAAAGCTTTCAATGGCTTTCTCGGCATTGTTGATCTTGGCTTCAATCGGCTCGTTTATGGTGAAAGGACTAAACTTTGGTTTGGATTTTACCGGTGGTACGGCAGTTGAAGTTGGGTTTTCACAGCCTGCGGACTTAGCGAAGGTACGTAGTGTATTAGCTGAAAGCGGTTTTGCCGATGCCTCTGTGCAACTTTTTGGTTCAAGCCAAGAGGTATTAGTACGACTCGCCCCTCGTGGAGACGACGTGAAAGCTGAGGTACTAGGTAACCAGCTTATTGCAGCACTTAAACAAGCGGACGAAAGTGTGGTGATGCGCCGCATTGAATTCGTAGGTCCAAGTGTTGGTGAAGATCTCAAAGAGCAGGGTGGCTTAGCGATGCTAACCGCGCTTATCTGTATCTTGATTTACGTTGCTTTTCGTTTTGAATGGCGCTTTGCGGTAGGTGCTGTATTTGCACTCTTCCACGATGTTGTACTGACAATGGGTCTGTTCTCAATCTTAGGTCTGGAATTTGACTTAACGATTTTAGCGGCAATATTGGCGGTAATAGGTTATTCACTCAACGATACTATCGTTGTGTCTGACCGTATTCGTGAAAATTTCCGTAAAGTACGTATTGATGACACCTTAGAGATCATCAACATTTCACTGACACAAACGCTTAATCGTACATTAGTGACCTCAATCACGACAATCCTTGTATTGATCGCGCTATTTGTTTGGGGTGGTCAAACCATTCATGGTTTTGCGACGGCCTTACTGTTCGGTGTATTTATCGGTACCTATTCTTCTGTTTATGTAGCGAGTTCAGTTGCAGTAGCAATGGGCGTTAGCAAAGAAGATTTGATCCCGGTAGAAGTTGAAAAAGAAGGTGCAGACCTAGACGCTATGCCTTAATCACAGAAATTATTGTGATAATCGAAAGCGGCTTTTTGGCCGCTTTTTTGTTGCTTGTAAAACTTCATTTTATTGTTTCTAAAAAATGACAGTAGTATATAATGATAATCGTTATCAATAAAGGAGATACTTATGTACAAACTTGTGATGGCGGTTGGCGCATTAACATTAATGACCGCATGTTCTAAGCAACCTGAATTAGAACAACGCACAGAGTCCGCTCCCACGGAAGCAACCTCATCTTTGGCACAATATAAAGCACAAGCCGAGACCTTACTTGCGGATATTCGTATCGAGAAAGATGCTGCAGCACTTGAAGCACAATCCGCCGATCTTGTGACTCTTTCTAGAACTTTGCTTAATGAGTTTGTGGCCAAGTATCCTCAGTGTCAGACTTATCTAGATGCCTTGGATAAGGCCGCTGATATCATTCCTACTTTACCACTTGAAGAAATCGAAACGGGCTATCACGCAGATGGTAAATTACCCAAGTTTGATGACCCAGTTTGCTACCATGCAAAAGATTTATTAGTGCATCCAGCAACGGTTCAAGCGATTGCGATGAAAGGGTTTAGTGGCGCTGAAGACTATAAAAGTGCAGAGATGGAAATTGTGGAAGTGATTGCACACTTTGATCAGGTAGAGCGAGCGCTGAAGTAAGCGGTTGAAAATCATTCAATTGCAAATTGGGTACATTTCACCCGATTGACATATATCTGTCATACACTGTTGCTACCGTGCGCGATTATACTTTTACAGTGAGTTTAATGCTGTGGATCCTTCGCGCACGTTAGTACTTAATACAATAATAAAAGAAAAAGCTGTATTTACTCTGTTTCAGCCTATCTACGATCTTGCGAAACGGCAAATCTTAGGGTTTGAAGCATTAAGTCGTGGCATGTCTGGCTCATTGTTGGAATCTCCAGACAAGCTTTTTGCGATTGCGAGTAAGCAGGAGCGTTTGTCAGAACTCGAGATTATCTGTCGTGAAGCCGCTATTAAGCAGTTTGTCTCACTCAACCTTCCTGGTAAGTTATTTTTAAACGTTAGTCCAAAAGCGTTACTTGATCCGAGCCACCCAAAGGGCGAAACCAGACATCTTACAGAAGTGTATGGGCTCGATCCCAAGCGTGTCGTCATTGAAGTGACTGAGCAAGACAAAGTAGATGATGCGGATCTGCTACTAACTACAATTACCCATTATCGAGAACTTGGATTTCAAATTGCGATTGATGATTTGGGAGCGGGTTACTCTGGTCTCAAGAAGTGGTCGGAGTTATGCCCTGATTACGTCAAAGTCGACAGATATTTTATCGACCATTGTGACCAAAGTGTGGTGAAACGCGAGTTTTTAAAGTCCATTATCGAGCTTGCTAAAGCCACTAGCACTCAGGTTATAGCTGAGGGAATTGAGCGAATTGAAGAGCTGAAGCTTATTGAGCAGCTCGGTATAGTGATTGCGCAGGGCTTCTTACTTGCTAAGCCAACTCGAAAGCCTCCCACTGAACTTGCACTGTTTAAATCTTTGCACACAGAATCTAAAACGGCCTTCAATCAATTTGAGCAGTCGATGGCAATCGGTTGGCTTGCTAAAGAGGCTAATGCTATCCATGAATGTACGCAATGTATCGATGCTCATAGGTTGTTTGAACAAGATCGTAAGCTAACCAGCCTTGCAGTGGTTAACGATGCTAGAGAGCCTGTAGGGCTGCTACACAGAGATCAACTGACTGAGGTCTTTGCGGCACCATATGGTCATGCACTCTTCGATAAGAAATCAGTGATTAAGTTGATGGATAAACAGCCGTTAGTGGTGGATGAGAAGCAAGAGCTTGATACGGTGAGTAAGCAAATAACCGACCATGAATTTGATATTCGACGTCATATCATTATTACAAGAGATAGTCGTTATCTTGGCTTAGCGCCCTTGAGAGACATACTCAAGCATATTACAGAAGAAAAAATTCGTCATGCTCAACATGCCAATCCATTAACCATGTTGCCGGGCAATGTCGCGATAAATGAGGCAATAGAGCAAAGGTTACGTTCACATCATGACTTTTCTCTTGCATATATCGACCTTAATCATTTTAAGCAGTTTAATGATTTATATGGGTATGCCAGTGGCGATAGCGTGATTAAGCTACTTGCTGAGGTGACAGTTGATGTATGTGCACAGAGCTCAAGCTTTGTCGGGCATATCGGGGGCGACGACTTTATGGTGGTGTTCGATAATAATGATGCAGAAGTGTTGTGTCATGAAATCATCACTCAGTTTGAGCTTAAATCAAAAGCCTTTTTTACTCCCGAGCATGTTAGTGCTGGCGGTTACTGGGCAACAAATCGTGAAGGGCAAAAGCAATTTGTACCTTTACTCACTTTATCGATTGGTTTAGTGAGACCAGATTTACAACACTGTATAAATTCGCACCAAGTTGCAGCTTTAGCAACGGATGCTAAGAAAGAAGCAAAGCGCTATCGTAATAGCTATTTATTTGTATGTAACCGTCGCAAGCCTACGGTATCGACTGTACGATTGGAAAATGCAGGTTGACTATATTTTTAATTACGCAATAGTAATAGCAATCCGTAAAAATACTCTTGATTGTAGTATTGTTTCCCCTAAAAGAGGGTTGTGCGATGAAGTTAAAGTTGAGTGTAATTATCTCTGCTCTGGTGTTTCAAAGTGCTTGTATAGCGGCGCAAACCCCCGAGTTAATCTATGTCGCGAAAGAAGCGCGAACCTTGTACGATCGCGATCTTTATCTTTACGAATTACTAGAAAAGGCGCTAGCGGCTGCTAAGTACTCAGCTCAAATTGAACACATCAAAATCCACCCTCATCAACAGCGCACGTTAATGGCACTAAGCCGAGGTAAGGTTGATTTGCATTGGTCGATGACCAGCCCAGCCCGTGAGCGAATTGCTATTCCTATTAAGGTCCCCTTGTATGATGAACTTATTGGTAAACGTGTGCTGATTGTTCATAAAGATATTTATCCCGCCATAAAAGCAGTTCGGTCACTTAATGGATTAAAGCGTTTTACCGCAGTTCAGGGGCACGATTGGCCTGATACCAAAATTCTAAGCTACAACGGTCTTAAGGTCAGACCGATTTCTGATTATCAAACCATGTTTAATCTGATTGCGGATAAGAAAGCAGATTATTTTCCACGTTCAATAATCGAGGCAGAATCAGAACTCATTGCGCAAAATAATGCAAACTTGATGATAGTGCCTGATTTCCACCTTTCTTATTCAACCGCATTTTATTTCTTTGTGAATAAGGATAAACAGGCTTTAGCAACAGCCTTGAAAGAGGGACTTGCCAAACTTCAAGCGTCTGGCGAGTTACAATCTTTAAAGCAAAAGTATGGTCTTAACAAGCAACTTGAAAGTGAGAGTATCGAGCTAGTCAACCCTTACTTTTGAGTTGATTATCTCTTTTTCCTCAGGCTTGGAAGTGCATAATCATACGCTTCTTTGTAAGTAACTGCGGCTAAAATTAATAAAATTAGGCAGTTTGCACTGTATATCAGGTAACCGCTAACATCAAAGCTGTAGAAGAAAAATGTCAGGTTCACACCCTTTGCATTTCTAAAGTAATTTTCAACTAGTGCAGCAAAGCTCATACATACGCTAAATATTGCTAACCAAGGCATTATTGCATCAGCAAAGGTATAGCGGGTTTTGAATTTAGGAAATAACTTTTTCGTCAATTCTACACGATATGTAAGAGGGAATACGATCATTAAGTCGATTAAAAAGTGTGCTCCAAAAATGAGAGTATTTTGAAGTAACCTCTGATCTTTAGACGATTCTAAACTGATGAGGCCGGAGGAAAACACCGCTGTTTCTAGGGTAAACGGTACAATGGCAAGAAGAGATAAAGCGCATATATTGATGTCTTTTAATCGAGCTCCCAAAATAAAGACCGTTAAAACGATTAACAGGTAAATGAGATAGAAATGAAACCTAATATCGTACAGAACTAGGAGACCTACTGCCACAATGGCGTATGGAATGAGTAAGTCTCCTAATGAAAAGTTTTTCTTCATAGGTGAGTGCTAATCTTTTTTGCTAGCTTCATTTTTTGCTGTTGGTGTTTCGCTCTTTGCGGCTTTGGGATCGTTTGGCTCGTAAATATTACCACCAGAAACCTTTTTGCATTCTTTCAAATTTAGCTTTTGCATTATCATAGTCCTTATTGAACTCACTTGAATTCCAAGTGATCAAATAGTATTGGGTTTATCTTTTATTGTGATTATCACAACTTCAGGAGGGCCGTGCCAGACTACTCAACCGACACTCCCGACAGGTACAAACTTAACACCAAATAAACACAAGGTGAATGAAAAATTAAAGAAAATTTTCAAATAATAGTTTAGATATATTTACACTATTCTAATGGTATGAAAAGTAAAGATAAAATTAGTTTTTTACACCTTAAATTTAGCCATCTCAAGCTCCAGATTTCCGGATAATGATTTAATCGTATCTGTCGCTTTATGCGCTTTTTCTGAGACGCTAGCCGTTTGCGATGCGGTATCAGAAATAATAACAACACGTTTGGCTGTATCTTCACCTGCATCCAATTGCTCTTTGGCTGCTTGAGCTATTTGATGACTCATCTGTGATATAGATTTTAAAGAGTCGGCGACTTGCACAAGCGCTTGGGAAGCTTTAGATGACATACTCACCGTCTTTTCACTTGTTGCAATACTCAAACTTACCGAAGCCTTCGCATCTTGAGTCGCACTTTGCAGCTTAGTGATCATGGTACGGATCTCTTCTGTACTGGTTTGAGTGCGCTGAGCAAGCTGTCTGACCTCGTCCGCTACGACAGCAAAGCCTCGTCCTTGCTCTCCAGCTCGTGCTGCTTCTATCGCAGCATTGAGTGCCAGTAAGTTGGTTTGCTCGGCGATAGATTGGATAACGGTAAGTACATTGGCTATGTTAGATACTTCTTCATCTAGCACTTGAATGTTATTACCAGCGCTGTCAATTTGTTGCTCTAATAATGCAATTTCAGTCGCTGCCTGGGCGGTCAGTTTGTCGGCTGCATTACCTTGCTTTTCAGCCTCTTGAACTGAATCTGCAGCTTGCTCGGCATGTTCGACGACGGTTTGTGCTGATGCTGTGAGTTCGGTAATTGCTGAAGCCACCATCTGAGTTTCTGCATTTAAACTACGAGTTAGATTCTCAAGTTCTACTGAGCGTACCTCGCTGTCTGATGTTTGGTTTTGTAGCGCCTTGGTTGCTTCCTTAAGTCCTTCAACTACACCTCTTAGTCCGCCTTGCATATAGGCCATGGCTGCGAGAATACTATAATCTTGGCATTCATCAGTATTGATTGGTGTAGTCAGGTTTCCTCTTGAAACATGTTTTACGATTTCGAGTACATCATTGATTTCAGCACCAAGTTTGTTATTCAAAGACAGTCCAAACCGCGCAAGTGCGGTGGTTAATGCAACGGCAACCACTAAAGAAAGTGCAACTAACCAGATTGCGGTGTCCCAATAGCGCTCATTCACTTCTTTATAACTAATACCTGTGCCGACGTACCAGCCAAATCCTGGGGTTTTTTGAACCACTGAGGTCAGGTCGACAACTTCTCCATCTCGTAGTGAGGTCCAATTGTAGGTAATGATCTGATCAAATTGGTTACCGACTAAGCGCTTCACCATGCTGCCTATGCTTTTGCCGTCAGCATCTTCAAAGTCATTAAAGCTGGTGTTATGTAGTTGGGGGTCATGAGGTGTTGCTACGAAGTCCATTTTATCATTAACAACATACACATACTCAGAGTCATGGTATTTATTTTCTCTTAAAACCTGAATTGCCATCTCTTTTGCTTGTTGCTCAGTCAGTTTTCCTTGCTCTGCAAAGTGCTCAAACTGTTTAACAATATTAATGGTGCTTTTCATTAATTGGTTGATACGTGCAATATTATCGCTTTCACTGGCATGGCGCAGAGCTTGAAGACCTACAAAGGCAACGGCAAGTAATGAAACAAATATTGCGGCGGCAAAGGTAATTATTTTTGCTTTTAATGTGAAACTAGAAAACACAGGATCGCCCCCTAAAAATACTCTCATTACATGATTTAGCATGTTTAGGGGGAGTTTGTAAGTAGGTTAATGCCCTATGCGGGTTATTTTGAGATGATATTTACTCATACTACTTAAGGGTGAAGACTAATTTGCATTAATTATGCTTATTTCTTCATCAGTTAACGGGCGATATTCTCCCTCAGCAAGGGTTGGATCAAGTTCGATCCCTGCAATGTTTTCTCTATGAAGTTCAACTACTTGGTTGCCAACTGCGGCAAGCATGCGCTTTACTTGATGATATTTTCCTTCGCAAATAGATAAGCGTAGTGCAAATTTATCAATAAGCTCGGCTTTTGCTGGTAAGGTTGCTTGTCTTTCACCATGTAACTCAACGCCTTGCTCAAGCTGTGTTAGCGCTTCTTCAGTGAGTTCATCGCGACTTTCTAGTACATAAGTTTTAAACTTTTGTTTCTTTGGCGAGGTGATTTGATGAGACCAATCACCATCGTTCGTGAGCAGAACCAAGCCCGTCGTATCGATGTCCAGTCTACCTGCAACATGAAAATCTTTTAAGTTAGGTTCTTCGATTAAATCGAATACTGTAGGGTGTAATTCATCACTATTTGCACATACATAACCTTGTGGTTTGTTTAGCATATAGTAGCGTAAACCCAAATACTCTAGGCGTTTGCCATCGAAAGTAATATGGTCTGCTTGGGTGACTTGAATATCGCCTTTTTTGACGACATTGCCATTGACGGTAACTAGACCTTTTTTAATATTAATTTTGACCTTGCTGCGCGGCATCTCTGCAACGTGGCTCAAAAATTTCTCCAATCTACATGGAAATTTCATAGCTAAATAACTCGAATAATAAATTAGTTTTTGCGGTAAATATCGGATAATAAATCATAACAATGGACACTGAGAGCAAAATGCTCCCCGACCTTTGCGAGCAAAAGCTTTAGAGCACCTTCCGTGAGCATTTGTTTTTGCTCTAATGTTCTACCAGCCATCATATGGATTTGTAGGTGAATAAATCCTTGTTTGCCATCACCTAACTGAAAATGCTCAAAAGCAACAGCACGGGTTTTGACGGAAGTTGGATCAAACAAGCCACTTGCACAGGCAAATTGCTGCACCTGTGATACTAATGCCTCGGTGTCAATTGGCAAATTAGCTGAGTGTTCGAGAATAAAGTGTGGCATGTGAAACTCCATGTTTTTGCATTAGGCTCAGAGTTTATGCTATTTATCAGGGGTTATTCCAGAAAAGAGTGAATTATTAGCATGCTGTCCTTATTTAAAGTCTCACCTTTGCTTAGCGATGAAGAAACCCAATGGTTAATTGATACCTTTGTCTGGGCATTTGAGCATTTTGATGGCGAGTACTTTTTAAATGAAACGCAGATCATTACTCCGACTCTCAGTTGTTTTCCTGAGCCGGTATCCAGTATTGAAGAGATGGCGGCAGTGGTTTTCTCCCGAGTAAAGTCCTATGCGGGATTACAACGGTGGCCAATCACTTTGGTTGCGCCTGAACGCATGCTCGCGTCGACCAGCATGACTAAGTTAAACATTGCAGGGCGTTGGCGCGGTGAGCAAGCGGTTATCGCTGAACCGGCTGCGCCTATTTTGATTTCTTATAATCCCAATCAAATAAATCAGCCTCAAGATCTGATCGCCAGTTATGCAGGTGTTATGGCAAAAGTTTTAATTTTACAGCGTGGCGTGTTACCTCCAGGTGGGGAAGCGCAATTAGACGCGGCTTGTGATGTGCTGGCGAGCTTTTTTGGCTTTGGGGTCATGGTGTCTAATACCGTATATCACTTTAGGGGAGGATGTGGTTCTTGCTACAACCAATATGCCAACCGAAAAGCTGCACTGACGGAGCAGCAGAGTGTTTTTGTGCATGCCCTAGTATGCCATTTTAAAGGGGTGAAAGATGGTCATAAGCATCTTAAGTCACACCTTGTGAGTCAGTATAAAAAGGCGAAAAAGCAAATTAATACCTTAATGGATAACTCAGAGCGAGGTGATTTACTGGCCTTACAGGAGCATGCACATGCTCGTTTATCTTGATGAGTTTATCTTAATTGCGCTGGCACATTTTTTTGCTGTCGCAAGTCCCGGTCCTGATTTTGCGATAGTGCTTAAACAAAGTGTACAGCAGGGTAGAGCAAACGCCCTTTGGACAAGTTTTGGCGTTGGCCTTGGTATTTTAGTACATGTCAGTTATTGCTTATTGGGGGTTGCGTTACTGCTATCTCAATCTGAAACCTTGTTCACAGCAGTAAAATACTTAGCCGCGCTTTACCTCGCTTACCTTGGTGTTCAAGCGTTGCGGTATGCAAAACCCAATTCAGAGCAAGAAAATATCACTGAACACGCTGTTACTGAGTCTAATTGGACTGCGTTAAAGCGAGGCTTTTTAGTCAATGCCTTAAATCCCAAAGCAACGTTGTTTTTCTTATCGCTTTTTACCTTAGTGATTGAGCCAACCACACCAAGCAGTGTGCAGTTGTTTTACGGTGTTTATATGGCGTTGGCTACCTGGGCTTGGTTTTCGTTTTTATCTTTAGTTTTATCAAAAACAAGGGTAAGACAATTTTTTCGTCGTGCAGGACATTGGTTTGATCGCGGGATCGGTGTGATCATGTTATTGCTTGCAGTAAGATTGGTGGTCTAATGTGTGACAAAAACATTATTAACTTTAGCTTTGGTTCAAATATGTCGACTGCACGTTTGCTTGCTCGCTTACCACAAGCGAAGCTACTTGGAGTGGGGAAATTGCATGGCTATCGGCTGACTTTTGATATGTTGAGCACCGATGGTTCAGCCAAGTGCAGTATTACGCCGAGCACTGAAGTAAATAGCCATGTTTATGGCGTTTTGTATGCGTTGGATGAGCAAGAAAAGGCGCGATTGGACGACATTGAAGGGGAGCGCTACAGCTGTCATTGCTTGCCAGTTGAAAGACAAGATGGCGGTATCGTGGACGCCTGGTGCTATATTGCTAACACTTTTGTGGAACAACAATTACCTTTCGATTGGTACTTACATCATGTGTTCGCTGGGGCAAAGGAGCATCAGTTTCCAACCAGCTATTTACAGGCAATTTCGGCGCAACCACACGTTACAGATAATAATAGTGACAGACAACAACAAGAATTAGCCATCTACCACTGTGATGCTACAAAGTTAAACCTTAAGGCCTAACTCGTAACATCATGATTAGTTGTGGCAAAAATCCAAGGAAAAATAATGAAAATAAAACAATGGCTATTAACCTCCGGCCTAGTTGCAGCAAGTTTTCTTAGTGCGCAGGCAAGTGCGGCAGTAAACCAACAAGATGTTGAAACTGCGGTAAAAAGCGCAATGGCAAAATTTAATATTCCAGGTTTGGCAATCGGTATCGTAGAAGATGGCAAGGTTGTGATGACCAAGGGTTTTGGGGTGACGCACTTAAATAAGCCAGCCAAGGTCAATGCGGATACCTTGTTTGGTATTGCATCCAACACCAAAGCATTCACGGCAGCAGCGCTGGCGATGTTGATAGATCAAGGCAAACTGAATTGGGATGACAAAGTCACCAAACACATTCCAGAATTTAAGCTTTACGATAGTTATGTTACTCAAGAGATGACGATCCGAGATTTATTAAGTCATCGAAGTGGGTTGGGTCTTGGGGCGGGCGATCTTATGATCTGGCCTGATACTGATAAAACCATGCCAGAATTGCTAGCAGGTATTTCACATCTCAAACCTGATTCAAGTTTCCGTAGCCATTACGCTTATAACAATTTGATGTTTGTGGTTGCAGGAGAAGTCGTAAGCCGAGTCAGTGGTAAAGATTGGCGCGATTTTGTTGAGCAGGAAATGTTTACCAAGCTGGATATGGATGATTCAAAGGCTGGATTCTCTCGGATCCCAGCTAACAATAGTAATTGGGCGACTGGCCATATTCCGATGGATGGCAAACTTACACCGTTCTTTGTTAACTACCTAGAAGATTTCCGTGGTGCTGGCGCCATTGCGTCTAACGTGGATGACATGACCAAGTGGTTACAAACTCAGCTTGAAGGTGGTCGCTTACCTTCTGGCGAGCAGCTATTTAGCCAAGAGCAACAAGTGCAAATGTGGCATCCACACATTACACGTATTCCCGCAGCAAAAGCCGCAGAAGTATACCACCAGCAGTTTAGAGGGTACGGCCTTGGCTGGGCAGTGGAGGACTACTTTGGTTATAAAAAGGTAGGTCACGGCGGCGGGATTTTAGGTATGGTGTCGCAAGTTGCGATGATCCCAGAGAAAAAATTGGGTGTGGTGGTCTTATCAAACCAACAAAAATACCCCGCACTTTCAGCGATTATCAATGAAGTGTTTGAAGATGCACTTGGCCTAGAAGATAAAGACTGGGTGCAGATCATCGCCGATGACTACTTTAAGGCGCAACAAGAAAAATACGCTAAAGCTGGGATAATCGAAGTTGCAAAACCACAACCTGCTTTACCATTAAACCACTACACGGGGACACTAACTAGCGCTTGGTATGGCGATGTGGTAGTGGAAAAGCTCGGTAAGGAACTGCGCATTGATTTTACGCATACTAAGCGCTTAAAAGGGAAACTTGAGCACCTAACCGGTAACACCTTTGTGGTACGGTGGGATGAGCCATTACTTGAAGCAGATGCTTACATCAATTTTGTGATGGATAAATCTCAACGGGTTGAGTCTGCTGCGATGGAATTTGTTAATCCGGAAATAACCGACTTTAGTTTCGATTTCCATAACTTGGATTTAAAGGCGAAAGAAATCCAGCATTAGGATATACCAAAGTATCAAAGCCACAATTATGTGGCTTTGATATAGTGAAAGGATAGCTATTTAACCTGAGGTTTGGATAAGGAATGTTCCAACTCATTGTTGCTAAAGCACAACTTAGTTTTTTCCTTGTCTAGCCAGCAAGTTTTAGGGAAAACAAGGCGAATTTACGCACCAATAGCTGGCTATTGGAAGTGAATTCAACGCAGTTAGCGCTAAAACTGGCTGCTAGAAAGGCATTAATTATCCGCAGCTCAGGTTATTTAAATCAACCACGTCGCAAACTAACATAGGATGTATATTCGTTATGCGTACTGCAATTATTACTCATCCATATTGCCGCAAGCATAAAATGACCGAGGAACATCCTGAGTGTCCTGCGAGGTTAGATGCGATATCAGACAGGTTGCTAGCGTCTGGACTTGATATCGCCATTGAGCACAAAACGGCGCTGAAAGCCGATACCTCACACTATGCATTGGTTCATGATCAAGCCATGATCAAAGAAGTAATGGATAAAATCCCTAATGAAGGGTTAACCGAGTTAGACGGCGACACTTGGCTTTGTCCTGATTCTATGAAAGCGATTGAACGCGCTGTCGGCGCAGGAATACTTGCGGTGGACGAAGTGGTTGCAGGTAAACTTGATGCTGCATTTTGTTCTGTTAGACCTCCTGGGCACCACGCCAATCAAAGTACTTCATCGGGGTTTTGTGTCTTTAATAATGTTGCCATTGCTGCCGCTTATGCCAAGACAAAGGGCGTAGAGCGGGTGGCTATATTAGACATCGATGTACATCATGGTAATGGCACACAAGATATTTTCAAAGACGATCATAGCGTGTTACTTTGCTCTTTGTTTCAACACCCTTTTTATCCAAATACCGCGATTGAGAATCATCAAACACTTATCAATTCCCCGTTGAGTGCGGGAGCGGATGGCACAGACTTAAAAGCCTTGGTGGAGCAGCAATGGTTACCTAAGCTGCAATCATTTAAACCTCAGCTCATTTTTATCAGTGCAGGGTTTGATGGTCATTTAGAAGATGATATGGGTGGGCTCAAGTTTGTTGAACAAGATTACCAGTGGTTTACTGAGCAAGTGGTTGAGTTTGCAAACTCATCGGACTGTTTGGGGATTATTTCCTACTTAGAAGGGGGCTATGATCTTTCTTCTTTAGGCCGCAGCGCCGTGACACATATCAAAGCGCTGGTTGAAGCCGGTTAGCTTAGACTTAATAAATCAAAAGCCTGCTGAGTATTTCTCAGTTGGATTTTGCTCACACAACACTGGCCTTCGTCAACGAGATATTGTTGCACTAATTCGGTTAAATATTTCAACTCAATACATTGCACAGGTGCACCTTGTACGTTGCTACAGCAATCGTTTGTGTATACTAGAATTACACGTTTGAGTGACGCATCATCGAGCAGATGCGTTGCATCTCTTAGTGCTTTTTCATCTTCGATAAACTCTATACTTTGGTCCAATACCAGCAATAAAGGATAGGTTTTTATCGCCATAATTTGTTCTTGGTCAAGTTATCAAAAGTGTCGCCCAGTATACTTCAAATTGGAATAATATTGCGAGAGTGTGCTTATGGTTGGTGATTCACGTCAGTTACAGATCAAAGAAGTATTTACCAATAGCTTGTTATGTTGCGATGAGCAAACCAGTCTATATGATGCGGTTGCGCAAATGCGAGCGAGCAGAGTGAGCTCGATCTTTATTACCCGTGCCGATGACATTATTGGTATCTGGACTGAGTCGGATTGCGTTAAGCTCAACTTTAACGATCCTGATTTTTCCCAGGTGCCGATCCGGGAAGTGATGACTACACCGGTGCAAAAAATTCAAATAGATAAAACCTTGAGTGAGGCGACGGTCAAGTTCCACCAACTAGGGATCCGTCACTTACTTGTGGTGGACCAGGATAATCTGCCTTGTGGTGTGGTCTCTTTATCCGATATTGTGCGCAGCCAAGGGCTCGACCATTATTTGCATTTTAGACCAATTGAGCAACACTTTGACTCGAGCATTGTGATTTTAGACAGTGAAGACTGCGTCTCTGATGTTATCAATAATATGCGTGAGCTTAAGCTTACCGCTGTGCTGGTGTATAACCGTGAATTAAATGAGTATGGCATTATTACTCAGCGTGATATTGCGTACATTATTCTCAACCCTGATTGGCGTCAGCCTTGCTGGCAATTAGCTAGCTATCCAATGCTTTCCATGACGCCAAAAGACAGCCTATTCGATGCTTACCGGCTGATGACGGTAAACTCCATTCGTCATTTGGTGGTGACTTCTCCAGACTCGCAACAAGTGATAGGGCTATTAGCGCTCAAAAATGTCCTGACTGAAATCGAAACTGCGTATTGTAGCGAGCTGGAAAAAGTCCTAGTACAACGTGATATTGCACTGCAAAAATCGGAGAAGAATCTTTATCTAGCAAACCGCATCATTGATGCTTCTCTCGATGGTATCATGATCACCAAAAGTTCAGGTGAAATAATCCAGATCAACCCCGCGTTTAGTGCGCTTACTGGCTACAAAGATTATGAAGTACTAGGGAAAAACCCCAGCATATTGAGCTCTGGGCTACATGATGAATGCTATTATCAGAGCATGTGGAAAACGCTCAGAGAAACTGGTGTGTGGCAGGGTGAGATCTGCAACCGCAAAAAGAGCGGTGAGATTTATGTTGAATGGCTCACGATTATTGAGATCAGAGAGCCGTACAGTGACGACATGCTCTACGCGGCCATTTTTAGTGACATTACGGAGCGCAAAAATGCTGAAGAAAAAATTGCTCGCTTAGCTTATTTTGATGAATTGACTGGGCTGCCTAATCGCCGCTTATTTTACGACAGACTCTCTATGGCATTGGCATCAGCGCACCGCTATAAACAAAAACTCAGTGTGATGTTTATAGATTTAGACCGCTTTAAGGAAGTGAATGACTCTCTTGGTCACAGCGCCGGAGATGAGTTATTGGTACAGGTTAGTGAGCGGATAAAGTCTATTCTGAACGAAGGTGACACGCTAGCGCGACTTGGGGGCGACGAATTTGTTGTGCTTCTGAGCGAAGTGAATGGTATGTCGGAGGTCATTGAGTTTGCTGACCAAATGTTGATGGCACTATCGAGCCCCTTTCAACTTGGTGATATGCAGGTGGCAGCGACGGCCTCGATGGGGGCTGCTATTTATCCCGAAGATGGTCATGACACGGAAACATTGCTTAAACACGCCGATGTTGCGATGTATCGCTCCAAAGAAGTAGGGCGCAACTCCTTCCAATTATTCGAAGCTTCGATGAATGCACGCTCATTTGAGCGCTTATCCATGCTAAGCCGTTTTCAGAATGCCTTAGAAAATGATGAATTTGAACTGCATTTTCAACCCTTGCAGTGCTTAACCAGCAGTCGTATTTCCAGTGTTGAGTGTTTGCTGCGATGGCGCGACCCAAATCTTGGGATGATCTCGCCGGCTCAATTTATTCCATTAGCAGAGGAGCTTGGGCTTATTATTCGTTTAGATCAGTGGGTAATAGATAAAGCCTGTCAGCACTTGGCTAAATGGCAACGCGCCGGTGTTGATATTAGGCGCTTGGCGATTAATATCTCGGCGTCTCATGTCACTCAAGGCGACCTTTATCAATGTGTTGCGCAGGCATTAAAGAAGCACAACGTCGACGGCAAATATCTTGAGCTTGAGCTTACCGAAAATAGCTTTATCGG
Organism: Pseudoalteromonas sp. DY56-GL79; assembly: GCF_041414765.1. Taxonomy (NCBI): domain Bacteria; kingdom Pseudomonadati; phylum Pseudomonadota; class Gammaproteobacteria; order Alteromonadales; family Pseudoalteromonadaceae; genus Pseudoalteromonas; species Pseudoalteromonas sp. DY56-GL79. Next base: position 68,371 of record NZ_JANHZS010000015.1, read on the forward strand.
TAATCTGCTTGAGGCTAAGTACACCTTGAAAAAACTCAAGGAGCTGGGTGTAAAACTGGCGATTGATGACTTTGGTACAGGGTATTCTGCGCTCAGTTACTTGGCTAAACTGCCCATCGATATCCTAAAAATAGATGCTAGTTTTATTGCTAAAGTGCCCGATGAATATGGCAACAGCGAAATTGTTTCGGCAATTGTGGCGATGGCTAAGGCATTAAACCTGCAAGTTGTAGCTGAGGGCGTTGAAAAGCCTGTACAGAAACGTTACCTGCGCAAGCTAGGTTGTCATACAATCCAAGGTTACGTCTTCTGTAAGCCACTTACAGAAGACGATTGGCATGCATTTTATTCGTCAGAGAAGGTAATTTCGTAAGAAGTAAACTTACGAATATTGATCACGCCATTATCAAAAATAAGATATTGGCCTTTGATCCCTTCAAGCACGCCTGATACTACAGGGTCTTTATCAAAGTTAAACGAGCTGATTTTACTCGGGTGCTGCTCTACAGGGAAAGTGAGATCAACTACTTCCTCGTCCAGCACTTCAATGGCGGTTGCACCAAAGAGTTCAGCAAGTTCGTCGAGCTTTGTTTGGATCTCGGGAATAAGCTTAGCGGCTTCTGCTTTGAGGTCAATTTCAGGATTGATGCCTTTGAGCATATTGCGCCAGTTAGTCTTATCGGCAATAAACTGAGCCAGTGCCACTTCCACTAATCCTGACTGGTGACGGGTCTGCACCTTAAAAATCGGCAGTGCTTGCGTTGCGCCTTGATCTACCCAACGCGTTGGGATCTGCGTGTGACGAGTGATCCCAACTTTAAGACCTGAGGTATTGGCCAAATACACATAGTGCGGGATCATACAGTTCTCTTCGCCCCATTGGGGTTCACGACAGGTGCCTTGATCATAGTGGCAGGTCTCTGGCTTCATAATGCACATGTCGCAGCTAGCGAGTTTTCTCATACACACGAAACAGTGGCCTTGCGAATAGCTCTTTTTGGTTTTTTTACCACAGCTACTGCAAAATATATTGCCGGTGAAGGTAAGGGTAACTGGTTTTCCAAAGTAATCGTTGAGCGATACTAAGTTATCACCCACGGGTAATTGATATTGAATAGGTTCAACAAGCGCTGACTTTAACTTGCTGAGTGTACCTTGTACTTGCATCTTTGCCCCTAAAAATGCTCATAAAAGGGTAGGATACCATTACAAACTTAGAAACGCAGTGTGTAAAAATGAAAAAGGCCAGCGTCGGGCTGGCCTTGCAAAGCTTAACGTGAATTAGCTTTCGCGTGCGATTGCACGATATGCGATATCTGTGCGGTATTCTACGCCATCCCAGTGAATGTCTTTCACTAGAGAGTAGGCGCGTTTTTGCGCTTCCGTTACTGTGTGGCCAAGGGCCGTCGCACACAATACTCGACCACCAGCAGTGACTACATGCTCGCCATCTTGCTTAGTACCAGCATGGAACACTTTTTCACCTTCAGGATAGTTCACTTGAAGACCTGAAATAGCGTCACCCTTAGGGTAGTTCCCTGGGTAGCCACTAGCTGCAAGCACAACACCAACAGCCGCTCGCGGATCAAATTCAATCGATGTTTGATCAAGCTCTTCACGGTTTGCCGCTTCAATCAGCTCAACTAAATCAGATTGGAGACGTAACATGATAGGTTGTGTTTCTGGGTCACCAAAGCGGCAGTTATACTCGATAACTTTTGGTGTGCCGTCTGCTGTGATCATCAAACCAGCGTATAGGAAACCTGTATAAGGGTGACCTTCTTTCGCCATACCGTCAACCGTTGGATTGATCACTTCGGCCATGATGCGATCATGAATGTCTGGCGTGACTACAGGAGCTGGAGAGTATGCACCCATACCACCTGTATTTGGGCCTTTATCACCATCGTATGCACGTTTGTGATCTTGGCTGGTGGCAAAAGGAAGTACATTTTTGCCGTCAACCATGACGATGAAAGAGGCTTCTTCACCCTCTAAAAACTCTTCGATAACCACACGGCTGCCCGCTTCGCCAAAAGCATTACCTGCAAGCATATCGCGGATAGCTTCTTCCGCTTCCGCTTCGGTCATTGCCACGATGACCCCTTTACCAGCAGCAAGACCATCAGCCTTAACGACGATAGGTGCACCTTGCGCTTTCAAGTAGGCAAGCGCAGGCTCAATTTCTTCAAACGTTTGATAAGCCGCTGTTGGAATATCGTGACGTGCTAAAAAGTCTTTAGTAAACGACTTTGAACCTTCCAACTGTGCTGCCGCTTGAGTAGGTCCAAAAATAGCTAAGCCTTCGTCACGGAAACGGTCAACTACACCGATAACTAGTGGCGCTTCAGGGCCAACAATGGTTAATTGCACATTGTTTTCTTTAGCGAAGACGACTAAGGCATCGATATCTTCAACGCCGATAGCCACGTTTTCGAGTTTAGGCTCAAGCGCAGTACCAGCGTTACCAGGTGCTACAAAAACTGTTTTTACAGATGGGTTTTGTGCGGCTTTGAACGCAAGCGCATGCTCACGTCCACCGCTGCCAATGACTAGTACATTCATGGCGAAATTTTCCTATTAAAGCTTTTTGAATTTTAAGGTCATGCGGTCGCTTTCCCCAATCGCTTTATATTGCGCTGCTTTTTCATCACCCAGCGCTAAGCGAGGTGGCAGAGTCCAGACGCCTTTTGGATGATTGGCGCTGTCTAGCGGGTTGGCGTTAATGTCGCTGCTTGCAACTAATTCAAACCCAGCTTGCTTGGCGATATCAACAACATAACTTTGCTTCATATAACCTGACGACTTTTGATCTTCAAGTTGGCGGTGCTCAGGCAGACGGTGTTCAACCACACCTAAAATGCCACCAGGTTTCAGTGCCTTATTAAACGCGTTGAACGCGCTAAGTACACCTTCATCCCCTTTACCCATGTACCAGTTATGCACGTTACGGAAGGTAAGTACCACGTCTGCACTGCCTTGTGGCGCAATATTACTGTGTGTCACTGGTGCAAATTCGGTGATCTTTACTTCACTATAGTCTGGGTTGGTTGCTACTTTGTCTTTGTAGCCTTTTAATGAGCGTTGATAGTAGCCAACATCTGAATCAGCAGGGAAGTGCGCTGCATAATAGGTGCCTTGACCTTTAACCAGCGGCGCTAAAATCTCGCTATACCAACCACCACCAGGTGCAATTTCTACCACGGTCATTGATGGCTCAATGCCAAAAAAAGCAAGCGTTTCACTTGGGTGGCGATATTGGTCTCGGGCTCTGTTTTTCTCAGCTCGATTGTCGCTAGCAACGGCTTTTGCAATCGCGCTTGGTACAGCTTGGCTGGAGTTGGATTCTGTCGCGTTACAGCCCACTAAAGTGGTAAATACTGCCGCAGCGATAAGAGATTTCATACCTAGATTCATCGTTAGCTTCCTTCATTCTGTTATGATTATGCTGTAGCCAGAATACTGGAAATTAGCTGAAACAAAAAGCGCGAAACTCATAAGTTTCGCGCTTTATTGATTAATGGCGGAAGTGGCGCATGCCGGTAAACACCATTGCCATTCCTGCTTCATCAGCGGCGGCAATCACCTCTTCATCACGCATTGAACCACCCGGCTGGATAACTGCGGTAATACCCGCAGCTGCAGCTGCGTCAATGCCATCACGGAATGGGAAGAACGCATCAGATGCCATCACAGAACCTGGTACTTCTAGGTTTTCATCGGCGGCTTTGATCCCCGCGATTTTTGCAGAGTATACGCGGCTCATTTGGCCTGCGCCTACACCAATAGTCATCCCATCACGGGCGTAAACAATCGCGTTAGACTTAACAAATTTAGCGACTTTCCAGCAGAACAGTAGATCTTTTAGTTCTTGTTCTGTAGGTTGACGTTTCGAAACCACCTTAAGGTCGTCCAAACCAACCATACCTTGGTCACGATCTTGTACTAAGATACCGCCATTAACACGCTTAATATCAGTACCAGTGGTTTTGTTTGACCACTGGCCACATTCTAGTAAACGTACATTTTGCTTCGCAGCAACGATTTGTGCGGCTTCTTCTGATACGCTCGGTGCGATGATAACTTCAACAAACTGACGTGCTACAATGGCTTCCGCCGTGTCGCCGTCTAGCTCTCGGTTAAAGGCGATGATACCACCGAAGGCAGAAGTTGGGTCGGTCTTAAATGCGCGGTCATAGGCGGCAAGAATATTGTCATCAACAGCAACACCACAAGGGTTTGCGTGTTTTACGATAACACAAGCCGGCTTATCAAATTCTTTAACACACTCAAGTGCTGCATCGGTATCAGCGATATTGTTATAAGACAGCGCTTTACCTTGAAGTTGTTTAGCCGTCGCGACGGATGCTTCTTCAATGTTGTTTTCAACATAGAAAGCAGCGTCTTGATGCGAGTTTTCACCGTAGCGCATATCTTGCTTCTTAGTGAATTGCATATTGATAGTGCGAGGAAATTTGGTTTCCTCTGCTGCTTCTTCCGTATAATCCGGAACCATTTTACCGAAGTAGTTGGCAATCATGCCGTCATACTGTGCGGTATGCTCGTAGGCCGCAATAGCTAGGTCGAAACGTGTCTTGTATGTTGTAGAGCCAGAGTTCGCCTTCATTTCTTCAATAACACGGCTGTAGTCACTCGCATTTACAATAATGGTCACGTCTTTGTGGTTCTTAGCCGCAGCACGAACCATTGTTGGACCACCAATATCGATATTTTCGATTGCATCTTCTAGGCTACAGTCAGCTTTCGCAACAGTTTGTGCGAAGGGGTATAAGTTGACTACTACCATATCGATTGCTGAAATATTGTTTTCAGTCATGACGTCTTCGTCTTGACCGCGACGTCCTAAGATACCGCCGTGCACTTTTGGGTGAAGCGTTTTAACGCGACCATCCATGATTTCTGGGTGGCCAGTGTAATCAGATACTTCTGTTACTTTAATGCCGTTGTCTGCAAGTAGTTTGCAAGTACCGCCAGTTGATAAAATTTCTACGCCTTGAGCTGCAAGTGCTGTGGCGAATTCAACGATACCGGTTTTATCTGACACGCTTAGTAGGGCGCGACGAATTGGACGATGTATATCCATGATGGTTCAGGTTTCCTCAATGATTAGTTAAGGGCTAGCTTAGAAAGCCGGTATTTTAGCGCATTATTGTTAAGATGACGATGTTAAAAGGCGAGATAAACATGAGAAAAGTGCGATATGAAAAGGATAAATGTCCGCTAGCTGCTGAATTTTAAACAATAAAAAAGCACCCGGAGGTGCTTTTTTATCAACTAAATTTTACCAGCAGTGCTTAGTTCATGCCGTATTTTTTTAGCTTCTTGCGAAGTGTGCCACGGTTGATACCTAAAAGGATCGCTGCACGAGTCTGGTTACCACGAGTATAAGTCATAACCTCTTCTAGTAGAGGCGCTTCAAGCTCAGAAAGAACTAACTCATAAACGTCTTGTACGTCTTGACCATTAAGCTGCTTTAGGTAGTGATGTACAGCTTTTTTAACTGCATCGCGCAAAGGTTGCGGTTTCTCTTGTGACTGAACATGAGCGTTAGTAATAAATGGAGAAGTCACATTTTGTTCGAACATCGTTATGTCTCTTTCTTAGTTAGCCTGAAGGATGAATAAATTCATTCACCCTAATGTTTCAAAATAGTCTTCTAATGCCTCGATTTGCGCTTCTGGCGTCTCCAAGGCATTGAATACTCGCCTAAATTGACCTTCTTGGTCATGGGCCTGCAAATACCAAGATACATGCTTGCGTGCGATGCGCGCTCCCATTGGCTCACCATAGAATTGATGAAGGTTTACTAAGTGCTCCATCAATATTGCTCGAACCTCTGCTATTTCAGGTTCTGGCAAATGTTCACCGGTTCGCAAATAGTGGTCTATTTCTCGGAAAATCCAAGGACGACCTTGGGCGGCTCGACCAATCATAATGGCATCTGCGCCCGTGTATTCCAGCACCTGCTTCGCTTTTTCAGGAGACGTAATGTCACCGTTTGCTACCACAGGAATAGATACTGAACGTTTAATTTCTCTGATCGTGGCATATTCAGCTTCGCCTTTATACATACATGCTCTTGTACGGCCATGCACGGCTAGCGAAGCAATGCCTCGACGTTCAGCTATGCGAGCAATCTCAACACCGTTACGATTGTCTGTGTCCCATCCTGTACGGATTTTTAACGACACAGGTACGTCAACGGCAGCAACCACAGCGGTTACGATTTCGTCAACCAACTCTGGATATTGCAACAATGCTGAGCCTGCAAGCTTCTTGTTCACTTTCTTAGCGGGGCAGCCCATATTGATATCTATGATCTGCGCACCGTTTGCGACATTAAATTGTGCTGCTTGCGCCATCAACTCAGGATCTGCTCCTGCGATTTGTACCGAGCGAATGCCCGATTCACCGCTGTGATCCATGCGATTTTGCGACTTATCGGTTTTCCACACTTTTGGATTTGAAGACAACATTTCTGATACCGCAAGCCCAGCACCTAGACGTCGACACAGTTGTCGAAACGGTCTGTCGGTGATCCCAGCCATTGGTGCTACGATAAGATTGTTTTCAAGTTGGTATGGACCAATACGCACTACAGTTTAATCCGCCTTACCTCAAGGGGCGCTAAGTTTACGGTTTTTTTCGCAAAAATCAAAGGTTATAAATTGAACATAATTGCTTTTTTTTTGAACTTTATGGGTTGACATTTGATAACAACCTGAGAGCCCAGATAATTTGCACGAAATTTATGCAAAAACAATTTTAAAGGTACAATTTGAGCCGAAAATTTAAGCTGTGAAAAATGCGTAAAGCCTGTTAATTACAGGCTTTACCAGTTAAAACTTACTAACTTTCATTGACTCGCTGATACTTTTGTCAGCGTTACGTTAGCAGCCTTATTTTTTCACACCGCTGACGCGCGTCCATTCACCCTGTTGGGCAATGTTGTCTAGCTTTAAAAATGGTGCGTAAACATCCGCAACGGATTGCGCTTGCTCTTCTAAAATACCAGACATAGCGATGGCGCCTTTGTCGCCCAAGAAGCCGAGAATGATTTCGTGTAGCTCTCTCAGCGGCTGTGCAAGAATATTAGCAACAACGATATCAGCACTGAATTGCGGCTGGTTTTCAGGTAAATACACTTCTAGTTTATCTGCGACGCCATTACGCTCGGCATTATCGCGGCTTGCGATCAGCGCTTGTGGATCGATATCAATACCAATCACACGCTCAGCGCCTAATTTGATTGCTGCAATGCCTAAAATCCCAGAGCCACAGCCAAAATCAACGACCGTTTTGCCACTGAGGTCTTGTTGTTCTAGCCATTGCAGGCAAAGTGCGGTTGTCGCATGAGTACCAGTACCAAATGCAAGGCCTGGATCTAGTAACACATTGACGGCATTGGGATCTGGCACATCACGCCAGCTTGGGCAGATCCATAATCTCTCGCCAAACTTAATTGGGTGGAAATTATCCATCCACTCGCGTTCCCAGTCTTTGTCTTCTAGCTGTTCAAGCTTGTAGTTTAACGGCTTGTCATAATGTGACTGGACAAAGTCAACGACTGCTTGCATATCATGGTTTGCTTCAAATAAACCGATCACGGTTGTCTCAGGCCATAAGATGACTTCGCCAGGTTTTGGTTCGTAAACGGGATTGTTTTTACTATCCATGAATGTGACAGACGGACAACCGACATCCATAAGCATATCGCTTAAAGTATCGGCATCGGCTTTATCTGAATAAATTCGGATTTGGATCCAAGCCATGTGTGTATACCTATTTAATCCAATTAATATAAAAAAGGCCGCTGAATAGCGGCCTTAATCTTATTTGCTACTTTTTAGCCCTTAACGTCTAAAAAGCTCTTTAATAGATCTGAGCGAGAAGGGTGGCGCAGCTTACGTAGCGCTTTAGCTTCAATCTGACGAATACGCTCACGTGTTACATCAAACTGTTTACCCACTTCCTCTAATGTGTGGTCTGTATTCATATCGATACCGAAACGCATACGTAGTACTTTAGCCTCACGAGCGGTAAGACCTGCCAGCACTTCGTTGGTCGCGCCACGAAGACTTTCCATCGTTGCTGAATCAATCGGCGACTCGATAGTAGTGTCTTCGATAAAGTCACCAAGATGTGAATCTTCATCATCACCAATAGGCGTCTCCATTGAGATCGGCTCTTTGGCGATTTTTAACACTTTGCGGATCTTGTCTTCAGGCATCATCATACGTTCTGCCAATTCTTCAGGACTTGGCTCACGGCCCATTTCCTGCAGCATTTGACGAGAAATACGATTCAGCTTGTTGATTGTTTCAATCATATGTACTGGAATACGGATAGTTCTTGCCTGATCCGCAATTGAGCGAGTAATCGCCTGACGGATCCACCAAGTTGCGTATGTTGAAAACTTATAACCACGACGGTATTCAAATTTATCAACCGCTTTCATCAGACCGATGTTACCTTCTTGGATCAGATCCAAGAACTGCAGACCGCGGTTGGTATACTTTTTAGCGATTGAAATTACAAGACGTAAGTTCGCTTCAACCATTTCTTTCTTCGCACGGCGAGCTTTTGCTTCACCAATACTCATGCGACGGTTGATGTCTTTAATACGCTCAATGCTAAGACCTGTGCTATCTTCAAACGCTTTAAGCTTGTTAACACAACGCTCTATTTCAGGTTTTACTTCAGCAAGTTTTGCTGAGTGTTTTTCACCTGATGCAATTTCAGCATCGATCCATGCGGTATCGGTTTCATTGTTAGCAAAGTGCTTAACGAAAACCTTTTTCGGTACCTTAGCAATCTGAACTGCTTGTTTCATGATGATACGTTCTTGAACACGCACTTTATCCATCATGTCGCGCATGTTGTTTACCATGCGGTCGAATTGCTTAGGAACTAACTTGAAAGTACGGAAGTGATCGCCGATTTCCTGAATTGCAGCTTTCGCATCTGGGTGCGAGCGACCTTTACTTTCAAAAATTTCTCGCGCTTTATTGTACAGCGTACGAAGTTGTTCAAAATGCTCACGAGCTTCTTCAGGATCTGGACCTGAATCGCCTTCTTCTGAGTCATCATCGTCATCATCTTCATCATCATCTTCGTCATCTAAGTCTTCATCACTTAGCTCAGAACCGATGTGTGTTGCTGAAATTGGCGCTTCGTCTTCCTCGATAGCATTAGGATCAAAGAAACCAGAAACAATGTCGCTTAGGCGCATTTCTTCTGCTTCGTACTTGTCCCATTGCTCTAGCAGGTAAGTAATAGCTTCAGGGTATTCTGCAACAGAAATCTGTACTTGGTTGATCCCTTCTTCAATACGCTTAGCGATTTGGATTTCGCCTTCACGAGTTAGAAGTTCAACCGTACCCATTTCACGCATATACATACGAACAGGGTCAGTTGTGCGGCCAATTTCTTTTTCTACTGTTGCTAATGCCGCAGCCGCTGCTTCCGCAGCATCCTCATCTGTTGTTGTTTCTTGCATCATCAACTCATCAGCATCAGGCGCATTTTCAGAGACCTGAATACCCATGTCGTTGATCATGCTGATGATATCTTCTACCTGATCTGAGTCTATGATGTCTTGTGGAAGATGATCGTTAACTTCTGCAAAAGTTAAATAACCTTGCTCTTTACCTTTCTGAATCAGAAGTTTGAGTTGTGACTGAGGAGATTGATCCATAGAGAAATTTGCTTCCACTCTGAAAAGTTGATACAACAGGCGCCAGCTATTTAACAGCTAAATTTTGATGACGCAGTGAATAGAACATTATAGCACCGAAAATTGCTATTGACTAGAACTTCTACTGTTTAAGCGCTTGGGTAAGGAGTGCGCATTCTAGCCGCTCATCATTTGTTAGGCCTTCGGTTTTCTCCTTTATTAATAGGGTCTCTAGGCGATAATTTAAACACTGATCTTCAATAAATTGAAAAGTATTTTTAAATTCGTCTTCTAGCCTATCTTCAGCAACGCCATGTTGCCACACCGCAAGCTTTTTCAAGGCATCGAATTCAGCTTGGTCGCGATAATGTTCAAGTAACTGCGCTGTATTTATTTGCGGGTTATCGTGACATAACATTTGTAAGCTCAGCAGCAGTTGAATACCAGGGATCGCCATTTCACCGAGTTCAGGCATATACTCAACCGTTTGCGCAAGCTGTGGATGTTGGAGCAGTAAGCCAATCGCTCGACGCATCGGCGTGACTTTAAATTGGCGCTCAATTTTATTTTGCTGTTTGTTACTTGCTAATTTAGCACTAAGCTGCTCACGAGTACGACCAATTAACCTGGCTAAGGTGGTTAACAAACTCTCTTGGTAGTAGTCACTGGGTATTTTGCTGATCAGTGGAATGGCATCGGTAAGCAGCTTGGATTTGCCTGCATCATTTGTAAGATCGCATTGCTCACGTAATTTGGTAAACAATACTTGCGTGTAATCGCTTGCTGTTTCCAGCCGTGCTTCAAAGGCATCTTTGCCTTCTTGCTGTACCAATGAGTCTGGATCTTCACCATCAGGTAAAAAGACAAACTGTAGAGACTTACCGTCTTTTAAGTTAGGTAAAGCATGGTCAAGTGCACGCCAAGCTGCATCGCGGCCAGCTCTATCACCGTCGTAGCAGCAGATCACTCTGTCGGTATTACGAAACAAAGTTTGCATGTGTTCAGCTGTGGTTGCAGTGCCTAATGCGGCAACGGCGTAATCAATGCCTTTTTCTGCTAAGGCAACGACGTCCATATAACCTTCCACAATCAAGACTTTATCTAATTGCTTATGGGCCTGTTTAGCTTCATAAAAACCATAAAGCTCGAAACTTTTATGGAAAATGCGTGTTTCAGGCGAGTTTAGATATTTTGGGCCTTGATCTGCACCCATTATCCTTCCGCCAAATGCGATGACACGACCGCGTTTATCACGAATAGGGAACATCAAGCGATCGCGGAAGAAGTCAAATTGACGGCCAGCTGACTTTTCTGATGCTAATTTCAAATCGAGCAGCTGTTGTTTGTGCTCAGGCTTGCGGGCTATTTGATTACACAATGACTCCCACTCAGGTGGTGCATAACCAATCATAAACTTTTGGACAGTTTCGCCACTCAGTCCGCGCCCTTTTACGTAGTCAATTACTTGAGTGGCATTGCTATGGTGTTTTAACTGGTGCTGATAAAACTTAGCGGCTTGGAGCATTAAGTCATAGTCAGACTTTTTTTCTTCCATTGAACGCTGTGGCCCTTGCGGGGCATTTTCGCGTGGTACTTCTAAGTTTAATAGGGCGGCTAATTCTTCAATAGCATCGACAAACTCAAGCTTATCGTATTCCATTAAGAAGGATATCGCGTTGCCATTAGCACCACAGCCGAAGCAATGGTAAAACTGTTTATCACGTGACACGGTAAATGAAGGTGTTTTCTCATTGTGAAATGGACAGCAGGCTTGATAGTCTTTTCCTGCCTTTTTCAATCCCACACGACCGTCTATGAGCTCGACAATGTCCGCTCTTGCGAGCAAGTCATCAATAAACTGTCTAGGGATTTTGCCTTTCATTTATGTTCCGAAGTTGTACTAGTGAGTGAGCGCATTATATCAAGTAGCAACGAGAAAAAATCAACTTAATTCAAGTGAGATATTTTATCAGTACTGCATTGGTACACATGACGCCTAAAACGAAGAAACCGAGCACTAGGCTCGGTTCACTTATCAATCATACAATTGTATGTGGGCTTAAGCGGTAAGTCTTTGCTTAATTAAACCAGAGACTTTACCCATATCAGCGCGACCTTCAGCTTCTGCTTTAATCGCACCCATTACTTTGCCCATGTCTTGCATGCCTGACGCACCAGTTTGTGCAATCACGGCATCAATTAGCTCGACAATTTCATCTTCGCTAAGTGGCTTAGGAAGGAATGTCTCAAGTACGCTAATTTCGTTAGCTTCGATATCAGCTAAGTCTTCACGCCCTGCATCTTTATACTGGGTATAAGAATCGCGACGCTGCTTAACCAACTTAACTAAAACCGCAGTAATGCCTACGTCGTCTAGTGTAGTTTGGTTGTCGATTTCTCGCTGTTTAATTTCAGCAAGTACCGCACGAATCGCGCCAAGACGAAGTTTCTCTTTGGCTTTCATCGCTTCTTTTTGCGCGTCTTTTAGCGTAACTAATAAGCTCATTGATACAAGACCAATACTGATTAGTATAATTTAACGCGACGTGCGTTTTCGCGAGAAAGCTTCTTCATGTGACGCTTAACCGCTGCAGCTTTTTTGCGCTTACGCTCAGCAGTTGGCTTCTCGTAGTGCTCGCGACGACGAACTTCAGAAAGGATACCTGCTTTTTCACATGAACGTTTGAAACGACGTAGTGCAACGTCAAACGGCTCGTTTTCTCTTACTTTAATTACTGGCATTAAAAATTCACCTACCTAATTAATGAGCTTAGCTCTATCTGGCTAAAAACTAGCCAATTGGTTCAAAAATGGTGCGGTATTGTAATCTGAAGCAAGACCGCATGTAAAGCCTAAATTATAGCTAAAAACACCAGCCCTGTCATGTCATACGCTAACGGCTGTTTTTTCATTCTTTATGAGGGAATTTCAGCGTTGATAAAGGCGGCAGATCACTTGTCCTGCATGCTTTTCTTTAATCACTTGCCAATTTTCTGGTGTGTCAGGTTGTGCCTCTTGTTCAAATTCAACATAGATGAGTGCGTCTTCGCTGAGCCAAGATTGTGACTCAAGTAAGTCACAACAAGGAGTCACAAGCCCTTTGCGAAAGGGTGGGTCAATAAAAACCAAGTCATATTGTTGTTGCTTTAGGTTATTTGCTAGCATGGTTAACGCGTCGGTATTAATGATTTCAACGTTATCCAGTTTGAGTAAAGTTGCATTGTTGCTAAGCTGTGTCGCCGCGGTTTTATCCAGTTCGATAAAGGTTCCGCTTGCTGCAAAGCGTGAAATCGCCTCAAATCCTAGACTGCCAGCACCGGCAAAGCAATCGAGTACTTTTGCGTCTCTTACGTCCTGCATGAGCCAATTAAAAACGGTTTCTTTCATTCTATCTGTTGTTGGTCTTAATCCCACAACATCATGAACTGGTAACTTGCGACCTTTATGCTTACCACTGATCAGGCGGATGAAACCAGACTGTTTGGTATTTGACTTAGGCTTAGATTTTCTCATAGCGACGTAATTTGCTTCTTTATTAAAGGTTCTTGGTGTCAGGATTTTTCATCCTTACGGAACATGGTACACTTGCACGCAATTTTGTCTAAGCACTAAGGTTGCCATCCTCGGCTTGCCTTTCGAGCCCAAAATTAAGTGTGATATCAATCCAAGTAAAAGCAATAAGCTGATGCGGATTGGCGTTTTCGAGTATGGTAGCAAGATCATCAACATTTTGCTTTGGGTTTATGCAATTTATCTAACACGGTCATAAGTGAATATGGGAAAGAAAAACAAATTTTTATCTTGGTTGGGCTTTGGTAAATCCGATAAAGAGCAACAAGAAGCTGAGCGCCAAGAACAGTTGGCAAAAGAACAAGCTGAGCGTGAAGAAGCAGAACGTCAGGCACAATTAGCAAAAGAGCAAGCTGAGCGTGAAGAGGCAGAACGTCAGGAACAATTAGCAAAAGAACAAGCTGAGCGTGAAGAAGCAGAACGTCAGGCACAGTTAGCGAAAGAACAGGCTGAGCGTGAGGAAGCAGAACGTCAGGCACAACTTGCGAAAGAACAAGCTGAGCGTGAGGAAGCAGCACGCCAAGAACAGTTAGCGAAAGAGCAAGCCGAGCGTGAAGAGGCAGAACGTCAGGCACAATTAGCGAAAGAGCAAGCCGAGCGTGAGGAAGCAGAACACCAAGAACAGTTAGCCAAAGAGCAAGCCGAGCGTGAAGAGGCAGAACACCAAGAACAGTTAGCCAAAGAGCAAGCCGAGCGTGAAGAAGCGGAACGTCAGGCGCAGTTGGCTAAAGAACAAGTTGAGCGTGAAGAGGCAGAACGTCAGGCGCAATTAGCAAAAGAACAAGATGAGCGTGAAGAGGCAGAACGCCAGGCGCAATTAGCGAAAGAACAAGCTGAGCGTGAAGAAGCAGAACGTCAGGCGCAATTAGCCAAAGAACAAGCTGAGCGTGAAGAGGCAGAGCGTCAGGCACAATTAGCGAAAGAACAAGCTGAGCGTGAGGAAGCGGAACGTCTGGCACAGTTAGCAAAAGAGCAAGCCGAGCGTGAGGAAGCAGAACGCCAAGCACAATTAGCAAAAGAGCAAGCTGAGCGTGAAGAGGCGGAGCGTCAGGCACAATTAGCCAAAGAGCAAGCTGAGCGTGAGGAAGCAGAACGTCAGGCGCAATTAGCGAAAGAACAAGCCGAGCGTGAAGAAGCGGAACGTCAGGCACAATTAGCAAAAGAGCAAGCCGAGCGTGAAGAAGCGGAACGTCAGACACAATTAGCGAAAGAACAAGCTGAGCGTGAAGAAGCAGAACGTCAGGCTCAATTAGCAAAAGAGGAAGCCGAGCGTGAGGAAGCAGAACGTCAGGCGCAATTAGCGAAAGAACAAGCTGAGCGTGAGGAAGCAGAACGTCAAGCAAAATTAGCTCAAGAACAAGCCGAGCGTGAAGAGGCAGAACGTCAGGCACAATTAGCAAAAGAGCAAGCCGAGCATGAAGAAGCTGAACGTCAGGATCAATTAGCTCAAGAACAAGAAAAGCCGAAAAAAGAAGGTTTCTTCTCCCGTCTTAAAAAAGGCTTGTTGAAAACCAAAGCCAATATCGGCTCAGGCTTTGCGTCGGTATTCAAAGGCAAGAAAATCGATGATGAGTTGTTCGAAGATCTAGAAACGCAATTGCTAACGGCTGATATTGGTGTTGAAACCACAATGAAGCTGATAGATAACCTGACTGATGCTGCTGATAGAAAGCAGTTAAAAGACGGTGAAGCTTTATATGACCTAATGAAAAAAGAAATGTCAGAGATCTTAAATACGGCAGAGCAACCGCTTGAGATCCCTGCCGATAAGAAACCTTTTGTTATCTTAATGGTTGGCGTAAATGGCGTTGGTAAAACGACAACAATCGGTAAGCTTGCCAAACAGTTTCAAAGCGAAGGTAAATCCGTCATGTTGGCGGCTGGCGATACTTTCCGCGCGGCTGCGGTAGAGCAGTTGCAGGTATGGGGTGAAAGAAATAGTATCCCTGTTGTTGCCCAGCACACAGGTGCTGATTCTGCGTCGGTGGTATTTGATGCCTTCCAAGCCGCTAAAGCGAGAAATATCGATGTATTAATAGCGGATACAGCGGGTCGATTACAAAATAAAGATAACCTAATGCAAGAGCTTGAGAAGATTGCTCGAGTAATGAAAAAGTTAGACCCAGACGCGCCACATGAAGTGATGTTGACGATTGATGCCGGAACTGGTCAGAATGCGATTAGTCAGGTAAAACTGTTTAATCAAGCGGTTGGCTTAACTGGTATCACGTTAACTAAGCTTGATGGTACAGCCAAAGGTGGGGTTATCTTTGCTGTGGCGGATCAGTTT
This sequence comes from Pseudoalteromonas sp. DY56-GL79, assembly GCF_041414765.1. Classification (NCBI taxonomy): domain Bacteria; kingdom Pseudomonadati; phylum Pseudomonadota; class Gammaproteobacteria; order Alteromonadales; family Pseudoalteromonadaceae; genus Pseudoalteromonas; species Pseudoalteromonas sp. DY56-GL79. The sequence continues at coordinate 83,928 of NZ_JANHZS010000015.1, forward strand.
AAGGTGCCAATTCGATATATAGGTGTAGGTGAAGGCATTGATGACTTACGCACCTTTAAGAGTGATGATTTTATCGAGGCATTGTTCAGTCAAGAATAAATAGAGACATCAGTTGCAATAAAGCGGGCAAATTTGCCCGCTTTATTCGATTGCCGAATTGCTACAATGCCACGGACTGAGTGTCATGGTTAAAATAAGTATAAGAGGCCAACATGATTAAATTTGAGCAAGTGAGCAAAACTTATCCTGGTGGGCACAAAGCGCTGGAAAAAGTGAGCTTTGAACTTGCAAATGGAGAACTCGCATTTTTAACCGGCCACAGTGGCGCTGGTAAAAGTACATTATTAAAGTTGGTTAGCGTGATGGAAAGGCCATCAGCAGGCCGTGTCTACATTAATGGTGTCGATCTCAATACGGTATCTAACCGGCAAGTTCCTTTTGTTCGCCGAGATATTGGGATTATTTTTCAAAACCACCGCCTACTTGAACGTTACAGCGTATTTGATAACGTCGCACTACCTCTAGTTATTGAAGGTACTCACCATAAACAGATCACCAAAAGAGTACATGCCGCTTTGGACAAGGTGGGTTTGCTTGATAAAGCAAAGTGCCATCCGAGTGTGTTATCTGGAGGTGAACAGCAACGTGTTGGCATAGCAAGAGCGATTGTTAACTCGCCGCCTTTGCTGCTTGCAGACGAACCTACAGGAAACTTAGACCCAGAACTATCGATGGAAATTCTGAACCTATTTGAAGAATTTAATCGCCGTGGTACATCCGTTCTTATCGCGACTCATGATTTGGGGTTAATAGCACGCATGAAATACCGTAGCTTCACGCTTAATCAAGGACGGATGCTACAAGATCCGCTAGCGGAGGACATGTTATGAGTTTGCTGTTTAAAGGACGAGGAAATCAGGCTGAACAGAGTAAAAAGTCGGTATTTCATCATTTTTACTTTTTTTGTTTGATGATTATTCGTCAAGGTGTACAGAGTCTTGGGGAAATGTGGCGTACGCCAATGGCCTCTTTAATGACTATTCTAGTTTTGGGACTCAGCCTGACATTGCCCGCGACGCTTTATGTGGTAGTGAAAAATGTACAGCAGGTAAGTAGCGGGTTTAAAGAGGCATCTGAAATATCATTGTTCGTTAAAGATGAAATGACAGAAGCACAGACACAAACCTTGGTGAAGCGGCTTGCACTCTATCCAGAAATAGAAAAAGTAGTACTGATAAGTAAAAGCCAAGCTTTGGATGAATTTAAGTCAATGTCAGGCTTTGGTCAGGCGCTTAACTATTTAGAAGAAAACCCGCTGCCTAATGTTGTGCTGGTAACGCCTGTTAGTCGTTTTAGAAAACCACAAGCTGCAACAGAGCTTCTCACTAAACTTGAAAAAGAGCGCGAGGTCGAGTTTGGTAAGCTGGATATTGAATGGCTAGAGCGCCTAAATGCACTACTGGGGTTACTAAAAGAAAGTGTGATCACCGTGGGGTTTCTATTGCTTAGCGCCGTTATCTTGATTATTGGAAATACCATACGCTTATCCATCATGGACAAGAAAGAAGAAATCCAAGTGCTAAAACTGGTGGGAGCGACCAATACCTTTATTCAGGCTCCGTTTCTTTGGACTGGTGTATGGTATGGCATAGTCGGTGGTTTGGTTGCCTTTATCTGTGTAGCTCTTATGTTGTGGTGGCTGGAGTCAGCCGTATCTACGGTTGTTGGGGTATATCAAAGCAACTTTGTGCTTCAGGGAATGGCAGGGAATGAACTTTTAGTGCTACTTGGCACTGCGATTACCTTAGGGTTTGTAGGCTCTTTTCTTTCTGTACACCGTTATATCAAAGAGATTGAACCTGAAAAGGTATGATTTAACGCTACAAACACCAATCGACTGCTAAAGTGTAGCAGTCGATTGCCAATTACTATCAGATTTTAGCACTCAAACAATCAGAACTAATTAAATTTAGCACTGTCATAAAAAAATAATATCGTAAAAAGAAGCCTAGTTAATTCAATATTTTCATTATTATTCAGTAGGTTACATTTTGTTTTTGAAGTTCTTCTAAAAAGGTTGATTTTAAAAATCAGATAAAGTAGATTGCATTTAGCACTCTAGATGTTAGAGTGCTAAATATACACGAAACGGTTTATCACTGAGGTGAAACATGACTAAAGATTTATACGCATTAGCACTAACTGGGCAGCAAAGCGCAAGTGTTGAAGGTTACCTTCAATCTGTAAGCACAATACCTATGCTTGGCGCTGAGGAAGAGAAAAAACTTGCGACACGTCTTCAGGAAGAAGGGGATCTTAACGCGGCTAAGCAACTCATTATGTCTCATTTGAGATTCGTTGCTCACATCGCAAAAAGTTATTCGGGCTATGGCCTACCTCAGGCTGACTTGATCCAAGAAGGTAATATTGGATTGATGAAAGCAGTAAAGCGTTTTGACCCAAGCGTGGGTGTGCGCCTTGTTTCTTTTGCGGTACATTGGATCAAAGCAGAAATCCATGAATATGTATTAAAAAACTGGCGTATTGTTAAAGTTGCGACGACAAAAGCGCAGCGTAAATTATTCTTCAATCTGCGCAAAAATAAAAAGCGTTTAGGTTGGTTTAACCAAGACGAAGTGACAACGGTTGCAAACGAGCTTGGTGTAAGTGAGAAAGAAGTTCGCGAGATGGAGTCTCGTATGGCAGGCCAAGATATGGGCTTTGACCTATCTGCTGATGATGACGAAAGCCAAGCGGGTAACTTCTCTCCAGTACAGTATTTAACAGACACAAGTAGTGACCTTGCCGAAGAAGTTGAGCAAGAGCAGTGGCAAGAGCAGTCACATAATCGCCTATTTGCAGCACTGAAAACGCTTGATGAGCGTTCTCAAGATATCGTAAGTGCACGTTGGCTTGCTGACGAAAAGGCAACGCTACAAGATTTAGCTGAGAAATACAGCGTGTCGGCTGAGCGTGTACGCCAGCTAGAAAAGTCAGCAATGAAAAAGCTGCAAAACGCAATGAGCTAAATTTTGCAAAAATGATAAATCGTGTGTCAAATGCCGCTACTCAGCGGCATTTTTATTTTCTATAAACAGATCAGCACCTTAACTCTCATACCTAGAGACTCATCTGGCAATCTCAAAACTATCATCATTTTGAGCTTACAAGTGTTCGCTTATTTTACTATAATGCGCGAGATTTTAATTCTGGAGTGGTTAAATTGATTGCCATTATACGAATTCTCTTATTAGCAGTGTTTATCATTGTTAGTGGTATTTGCGGATTGTTATTGTGTATTGTGCGCCCTTTTCATGCTAACAATGTGCACACGATAGCCAAATGGTATGGCTATATGTCAAAGTTGATAGGCGTTGAGTTGGTTATTACACAGCATGAAAATGCCAAGCATGTTGTCCCCGCGATGTATGTTGCAAATCACCAAAATAATTATGATCTCTTTACGCTGCCGGCCGTGGTGCCAAAAAACACCGTCAGCATGGGGAAAAAAAGCTTAAAGTGGATCCCGTTCTTTGGGCAAATGTATTGGCTATCTGGCAACATTTTGATTGATAGAGCTAATCGTTCTAAAGCCTTAGGTACACTGACCAAATCAGCAAAAAAAATCACCGAGTCAAAACTATCGGTTTGGATGTTCCCTGAAGGAACCAGAAGCTATGGCCGCGGTTTGTTACCATTTAAAACCGGGGCATTTCACACTGCGATGAGTGCCAATGTGCCTATCATCCCAGTATGTATGAGTTCAACGCATGAGCAGATAAAGCTCAATCGTTGGAATAATGGTAAGGTCTATATCGACATACTAGAGCCAGAATATTTAGACCCAGAAGTGCCAGCAAGGGATCACGCTGCTCAGATCCATGCTAAAATGGCTCAAAGAATAGCTGAACTAGATGCAAAAGCGAGATTAAAATAATGGAAAACTGGCGTGAGATAAGTGAAGATATCGTTTCTTCATTGCTAGAAGACGGTTCAAACCCTGAAACCCTTTATGAAGTAGAACATCACTTTGTAAGTGAGGATTTTGACAAGCTGGAAGCAGCAGCATTAGCGGCATTTAAATTGGGCTATGATGTTGAAGAGCCAGCAGAGCTTGAACTCGAAGACGGCGGCAAAATTTGGGGCTTCGATGTTGTTGTAGAAGCCGAACTGGATACCGACGTTATCATGGAAGACGTAGACAAGTTAGAAAAGGTTGCATTAGACGCTGGCGTTGAATACGACGGCTGGGGAACTTATTTCCAAGAATAGCAATCGTATAAAACCCAGCATGTATACGGTGTTGGGTTTCCCCTCCTGGAACATTTCACAAATACCTAAAAATAGATCACTTAATTCAGCAAATTGGTATAACAAACGTTTTTTAGTGGTTGTAATTTCACCATACCTTTGTGTGAATTTAATCTGAATAGATGGTGTTTCACCTCATTCAATGGTATTAATATTCATTGGCTAACTACGTAGTGTAAGCGATTCATGCAGATTGTCCTCCCCATCGAAGATCTTAGACCAGGAATGTTTGTAGATAATGTTCACAAGCATAAGTCTGACGCGGGCATTAAGATCAAATCTAGGGGAATGGTCAGAGATGAAGCCATCATTCAAAAGCTGATTGATAAAGGGGTACTGGAGCTCACCATCGACTTTACGCAGAGCGATATTCCTGTACCACAGAAATACCAGCAGCCAGCAGAACCGGTCACTGAAGCGCCACAAGCCCCTGAAGAACCTGTCGCCAAAAATGGCATGGATGGCAGTCTTTCCACCACTCGCAGCAAGCCAAAACCCAAAACCAAAACGGTGAGTAAAGAACAAACTTTGCAGCAAGAATTTGCGGTTGCGATGCAAAAGTTTGAAAAAAATAACCGTCAGATCCAAAGCCTCTATGGAGATGTTACATCGGGTTTGAAGGTCGATATGAGCCTCATTAATGAGGTAAGTAAAGACATCGTAGATTCGGTATTGCGTAATTCAAATGCGATGGCGATTTTAACTCGGATCAAAGACAAAGATGCCTACAATTGGCGTCATATGACCAACTGCGCAATTCTGATCACCGTATTTGCCAAGCACCTCGGTTTGCAACATCACATTATTGAACAGTTAGCCATGGGGGCGATGTTGCATGACATTGGTCACGCTAAGTTACCGCAGGGGCTGATCAATAAGCCGGGCAATTTTACCGATCTTGAGTATCGTGCAGTCAAAAAGCATGTGGCACAGTCGTTGGGGTTGAGTAAAGGAGAGTCAGGGATCACGCCTATCATGCTGGACATGATCATCAACCATCATGAGCGCTTAGATGGTACAGGCTATCCCAGAGGGATTAAAGACGATGCACTCAGCACCGCGGCTAGAATGATGGCGATTGTGGATGTATACGACGCCATAACCTCAGATCAGCACCACAAAGAGGCTGATGAGCCTATTAATGCATTACGCTTTTTATTGTCGAGTAAAAAGCAATTTGATCCTATTTTAGTGCAGCGTTTTATTAAGTGTATGGGGGTTCACCCCGTAGGGACTATTGTTAAACTGACCAACGAGCGATTAGGATTGGTACTCGAAGGCAATAAACATGCGCCCACCGCGCCTCTTGTACGTGTGTTTTACAATACCAAACATCTCCACCATGTTACGGCAAAAGATTTGGATTTAAGCGAGTCAGACATCAAAGTGATCGCAAGTGTTAGGCCGCTTGATTATCAAATTAACCTCTCACGACTGCTAAGAGATCAATTATTGATTTAAGGTTTGGATTGCGCGACTGGAAAGAAAGCGTTTTTACAGCGTCTTTTGAGATTTTGCCATCTAGCAGAGAGCATTGCGCCAGTCATACAGCTCGCCATCATTAGTATCCACAGTAATGTTCCCTTTTCAGAATGTAACGCCGCACAGCTTAGCAGCAGTGATAGCAACGCTGCGACAATAGCTCCTAGCCAGTACTGACTGACCGGGTTATCACACTCTCCCGCGTGACGACAGGCACAGTAGTTTGCTTTACACAGGCAATATACGCTGAGACCGCAAAATACCAATGCGCAAACGATTAATGCTATCGACATGTTGTTCTCCTTGGCACGATTAGCACACAGAATGACTCATACTCAGATTGAAGAGTGTATATAAGGGATGAAGGCACGTCAATGATATTGGTAATTATTATCATTTGATAGTTCATCTCATCCGATGAGTTTATAAAGTGCGTAATTTGTTCGTTATATGTTCACTTAATCAACGAAAAGTCGCAAAAAAGGAGATTTCTACTCCACTTTTAGGTAGGGTGTCATGAATTTATTATTCTGCCAATTTGGTGGGTGTGTGGCATAGCTGGATATTGGCTAGGTGAGCAAGGTCAAAGTGAGGCTACGCAGTGTTACTCGAATTGGTTTTTTTAACCATTACTCAGGAAATGGTTAGTTCACAGGGGATTAGAGTATGAACAAAGTATTATTAGGTCTTATCGCATCAGGTGCGATTTTATCGTCATCACAAGCACTAGCTGCCGCCTTCCAACTTGCGGAACAAAACGTATCTGGCCTTGGTCGTGCTTATGCGGGTGAAGCATCTGCAGCCGACGATGCGTCAGTGGTTGCACGTAACCCAGCATTGATGGGTAAGCTATCAGGCACGCAATTATCAGTAGCAGCTATGTATGTTCAACCGGACGTAAGCCTGACGGGAACAGGTACTAGCAATGGTATCCCTGCATCAGCGTTAAATGACAACAGCATCGCGCCAAGTGCTATTATTCCTGCTATTTATGCAACACACAAATATAATGACCAATGGTCGATTGGTGCAGGTATCTATTCACAGTTTGGCCTATCTACAGAATTCGATAAGGATTATGTTGCTGGCCAAATCGCGGGTGAAACTGAAATTAAGACCGTTAACTTAGGTATTTCTGCTGCTTACCAAATTGATGAGCAATGGAGCGTAGCGTTTGGTATTAATGAAGTTTATGCCGATGCTAAAATCGTCCGTAACCTTGGCGCGACAACGACAGGTTTGCCTGCAAGTACTCAAGCGGTACATTTAGAAGGTGACGATTATGGCTTTGGTTGGAACTTGGGTGTTGCTTATCAAATCGATGAAAACAACCTAATCGGCTTCCATTACCGTAGTGAAACAGATATCACATTTGATGGCCACTTTAGCAACGACTTACCAGCAGCGATTGGCGGCTTGAATGGCGCGTCACTACCAGGTTCAGTAGATGTAACGTTACCTGCGATTGCTGAGATCTCAGGTTCTCATAAACTAAACCAAGAAACCTCACTACACTACAGCGTACTTTGGACCGGCTGGAATAGTTTTGATGAACTGGAAGCTGTAGTTGGTAACTCAGGTTCAGTATTCACTAAAGAAGAGAATTTCTCTAATTCATTACGTTTTGCAGTTGGTGCTGACTATCAGCTTAGTAATGCGGTGAAACTACGTGCAGGTATGGCGTATGATGAATCACCAGCGGATGAAAACCATCTGTCTATCTCAATTCCTGATACAGACCGTACTTGGTACTCATTTGGTGCGGAGTATACACTTGCTAACCAAGCAACTGTAGATTTCGGGATCAGTGTTTTAAGAGGTAAAACACAAACTTTCACTGAAGCTGACAGATTCAGTGAGTGGGGCTATCGCTCTAAAGGCCATGCGATGATCTTTGGTCTTCAGTATAACCACAAATTCTAATTGTGAGAGAACATTAAAAAAGCGGCATTTAGCCGCTTTTTACTTTCTATAGCATAACTTTCTATAGCATAGACTTAAGTTGATATAGCAATGCATGAGCTTGCTTTGGTGTCGTATCATCGGGATCCATATCAGCAAGTAGCGCTTCAACTTCTGAAGGCTCATTGGCAAGCATTAAGCTCTGCTGTACAGGTGCAGCTACATGAGTAGGCTTATCGCCAACGACACTCTGATGCTGCTCTAACAAAGCGAGTTTCTGTTTCGCCAACTTAATCACCGCTTTTGGCACGCCGGCAAGACTTGCTACCTGTAAACCAAAACTCTTACTTGCAGCTCCTTCCATTACTGTGTGTTTGAAGGCAATGGTATCGTTATGTTCAACGGCATCCAAATGCACATTAACAAGGCCTGCTTGTTGCTCAGCCAATTCGGTTAACTCAAAATAATGAGTAGCAAACAGTGTTTTTGCTGCAATTTTGCTGGCGAGATAATCCGCTGTCGCATAAGCGAGTGATAAACCGTCATAGGTGCTAGTACCACGACCAATTTCGTCCATTAGCACCAATGATTGTGCGGTTGCATTGTTTAAAATGGTTGCAGTTTCGGTCATTTCAACCATAAAGGTTGAGCGCCCAGAGGCAAGGTCATCACTGGCGCCAATGCGAGTAAAAATACGATCGACAATTCCGATGGTGGCTGCGCTTGCCGGTACATAGCTGCCAATATGCGCCATCAACACAATTAACGCGGTTTGACGCATATAGGTCGATTTACCACCCATATTTGGCCCAGTGATAATGAGCATTTTACGTTCATCGTTGAGTTTTACCGGGTTGGCAATGAATGGTTCTTTACTTACTTGTTCTACGACTGGATGGCGACCATCCACTAAATCAATTTCAGTGCCCTCGGTAAGCGTGGGCTTGCAATAGTCTAGTGTCTGAGCACGTTCGGCTAAAGTGTTTAACACGTCCAAATCGGCAAGCGCTGCTGCCATGACTTGCAATTGTTCAATATAAGGAGCGATGAGTTCAAAGAGCTCTTCATATAGGCGCTTTTCAAGTGCTAGTGCTTTCGATTGGCTTCCAAGCACTTTGTCTTCATGCTCTTTTAGCTCAGGAATAATATAGCGTTCGTTATTTTTCAGTGTTTGTCTGCGAATGTATTCCGCAGGCACTAAGTGCGAATTGGCGCGGCTGATCTCAATATAAAATCCGTGAACGCGGTTATAGCCAATTTTTAATGTCGAGATCCCCGTGCGTTCGCGCTCTCTTTCTTCAAGTTTTTCTAAAACATCCGTGGCACCTGCGCTTAATGCGCGTAGCTCGTCAAGCTCTGCATTGTAGCCCTTTGCTATTACTCCACCATCACGAATGAGAACAGGGGGATTGTCGATAACTGCTCGTTCTAACAAATCTTGTAACTTAGGTAATGCCGGTGAGTGGCTAATGATAGACTGAAGTCTCGCATCCGTCGCATCTTGTAAAATATCATGCAATGGCGGTAACGCTTGTAATGCACTTCTTAAACGCGTTAGATCACGCGGACGAGCGGTAAACAACGCTAACCGTGCTACAACTCGTTCAATATCGCCAATGTGTTTTAGTGCATCGTAAACTTCCATGCATAGTTGTTGTTCGATAAGGCTCGCAATCGCATTGAGTCGAGCATTGAGCTCTTTGCGTTCGCGCACGGGCGTATGAATACGGCGTTTTAGTAAGCGCGAACCCATAGCCGTTGAAGACTTATCTAAAATCTGCGCTAAGGTGTTTTCAACACCGCCAGAGAGGTTCAGTGTTAGCTCTAAGTTTTTGCGCGTCGCGGCATCTAAGATCACCGCGTGCTCATTCTTTTCGAGCGTGATCGCACGAATATGAGGTAATGCCGTGCGCTGCGTGTCTTTCACGTATTGCATGACACAACCCGCAGCGATTAAACCCATATTGGCATTGTCGACACCAAAACCGACTAAATCGCGGGTTTCAAACTGCTGACAAAGTAAATGCTTTGCTGTGTCTAAATCGAACTCCCAATCCGGGCGGCGACGACTGCCTTTAATACTTTCTAGCACTAAAAGGTTCTGAAATGATTCTGGATATAACAATTCTGCGGGCTGCAAGCGCTGTAGCGTAGAGTTAAGTGCTTCGTCAGTCTGTAGCTCTACGATATTAAATCGGCCCGAGTTAATATCAAGATAGGCAACGCCATAACCTAAGTTTTTTGGATGTTGGTAGACCGCTGCAAGTAAATTATCTTGGCGTTCTTGTAATAGTGCTTCGTCGGTGACGGTACCTGGAGTAACAATGCGCACAACTTTACGTTCTACAGGACCTTTACTGGTCGCAGGGTCGCCAACTTGCTCACATATAGCAACAGATTCACCCAGTTGTACTAAGCGAGCTAGGTAGTTTTCAACTGCATGATAGGGAACACCCGCCATTGGGATCGGATTGCCACCGGCTTTGCCGCGATAGGTTTGAGAAATATCGAGAAGCTGCGCCGCTCTGATGGCATCGTCAAAGAAGAGTTCATAAAAGTCGCCCATGCGATAGAACAGCAAGATTTCTTGATGCTGAGCTTTAATTCGCAGGTATTGCTGCATCATTGGGGTTTGTTGGTTTATAGTGTGTTCTGAATATAGATCTGACGACATTGTTGATACCTAAAAGGTTTTCCTATGGAGCACTACAAAGAGATAGCCGAATATGCGGCACAATTGGGCGCTATTCTAACGAATAACGGCGTAACAATCACTACCGCAGAGTCATGTACAGGCGGTGGGGTGAGTTATGCGCTAACAGATACGCCGGGGAGCTCTGCATATATAGAACGTTGTTTTGTGACATACAGTAATCAAGCTAAGCATGAATTATTGGGAGTATCACAACAAACCCTAACACAATTTGGTGCAGTGAGTGAGCAAACGGTTTTGGAGATGGCCAAAGGCGCTCAGCGGGCAGCCCATGCTGAAGTTGCCATTGCTGTGTCTGGTATCGCAGGACCGACTGGGGGCAGTGCTGATAAGCCAGTAGGTACTGTATGGTTTGCTATTGCAAATAGTGACAAAGTTCAGGCATTTCACCAAGTATTTACTGGAAATAGGGCTAAAATAAGAGTTCAAGCTATTGAATTTGCATTAAAAAATACTATAGCGATGGTAAAATCATAAAATTCTACTTGATACTGTAATTTCATACAGTATACTAGGTGTCATTACGCTGAATTGGAGAAGCAAATGAACGATAACAAGCAAAAGGCATTAGACGCAGCACTATCACAAATTGAGCGTCAGTTTGGTAAAGGCTCAATCATGAAACTGGGTGAGAACAAGGCGCTAGATATTGAAGCCATCTCAACTGGTTCACTAGGCCTGGATATTGCACTTGGTATCGGCGGCTTACCAACTGGTCGTATTGTTGAAATCTATGGTCCAGAATCATCAGGTAAAACAACGCTAACATTACAAGCGATTGCAGAAGCGCAGAAGCTTGGTAAAACATGTGCGTTCGTTGATGCTGAACACGCACTCGATCCAATCTATGCTGAAAAGCTAGGCGTTAATGTTGATGAGCTATTAGTATCACAGCCCGACACCGGTGAACAAGCGCTTGAAATTTGTGACATGTTAGTTCGTTCTGGTGCGGTTGATTTGGTTGTTATTGACTCGGTAGCAGCACTTACCCCTAAAGCTGAAATCGAAGGCGATATGGGTGACTCACACGTTGGTTTGCAGGCTCGACTCATGTCACAAGCATTGCGTAAGCTTACTGCTAATATCAAACGCTCGAACACATTATGTATTTTCATCAACCAAATTCGTATGAAGATTGGTGTGATGTTTGGTAACCCTGAAACCACAACTGGTGGTAACGCACTTAAATTCTATGCATCTGTACGTCTTGATATTCGTCGTATCGGTTCAGTGAAAGAAGGTGATGAGGTTGTTGGTAACGAAACTCGTGTTAAGGTTGTGAAAAACAAAGTAGCACCACCATTTAAGCAAGCTGAGTTCATCATCATGTACGGTGAAGGTACGTCGAAACAAGGTGAGTTGATAGACTTAGGTGTGAAACACAAACTGGTTGATAAAGCGGGTGCTTGGTTTAGCTACAACGGCAATAAAATTGGCCAGGGTAAAGCAAACTCAATTAAGTTCTTGAAAGAAAATGTTGAGATTGCCAACGAAATTGAAGGCAAGTTGAGAGAAATGCTCCTAGCGCAAGCGGTTATTATGCCTGAAGAGGGAGAAGATAAGGGCCTTGCTGAAGTTGAAGACGATTTAGAGCTATAGGCTAGTCACTCAAGCTTAACTGCTCGCGAGCAAGCTTGAGCTATATTTTAAAAAGCCCAAAGGTTAACCTTTGGGCTTTTTACGTTTTATAAAAGTTTACTTTTGATAACAAAGAGATAGTTATCGATTAATCTGAACAATACAGCTATTTTGATATAAAAATAAAATACGTTGTTTGATTTTCAGCTATTAATCCACCTTTTCAACGAGTTATGTAACTTGCCTTGATGCTTTACATCATCAATCTTATTGAAAGCAGAAAAATTAGGCAAATTGGGGTGATTTCGACTATGGTTTTCTGGTAAAATCTGCGCCTAATTTTTTCTAAGTGAATTTGCAATGGGTAAAAACGTCGTTGTATTAGGCACCCAATGGGGTGACGAAGGTAAAGGTAAAGTAGTTGACCTACTTACAGATAAGGCTTCTTTAGTGGTTCGCTACCAAGGCGGACACAATGCTGGCCATACACTAGTAATTAACGGTGAGAAAACGGTACTACACTTGATCCCATCAGGTGTACTACGCGAAGACGTTAAATGTGTAATTGGTAATGGTGTAGTACTTGCACCAGATGCACTAATGAAAGAAATCCACATGCTTGAAGCGCGTGGCGTTCCTGTACGTGAGCGTCTATTGATCAGCGAAGCATGTCCTTTGATCTTGCCTTACCACGTTGCACTAGACCAAGCGCGTGAACTAGCGCGTGGTGAAAAAGCCATTGGTACAACTGGCCGTGGTATCGGTCCTGCGTACGAAGATAAGGTTGCACGTCGTGGTTTACGTGTTGGCGATCTTTTCAACCCAGAGCAATTTGCTGCGAAGCTTAAAGAAGTACTAGAGTTCCACAACTTCGCCTTGGTTAACTACTACAAAGTAGACCCAGTAGACTTCCAGAAGACATACGATGATGCAATGGAAGTAGCAAAAGTACTTAAGTCAATGATTGTTGACGTTACTGAACTACTTGATCAAGCGCGTAATGCTGGCGACCATATTCTATTTGAAGGTGCGCAAGGTACACTACTTGATATCGACCATGGTACTTATCCGTACGTAACCTCATCAAACACGACGGCTGGTGGTGTTGCGACAGGTGCAGGTTTTGGTCCGCTACACTTAGATTACGTTTTAGGTATTGTTAAAGCTTACACAACTCGTGTTGGTTCAGGTCCTTTCCCTACAGAGCTTTACGATGGTCAAGACAAGCAAGACCCAGTTGGCAGACACTTAGGCGAGAAAGGCAACGAGTTTGGCGCAACAACTGGTCGTTTACGTCGTACCGGTTGGTTTGATGCAGTGGCAATGCGCCGTGCAGTTCAAATCAACAGCATCAGTGGTTTCTGCTTAACTAAACTAGACGTACTTGATGGTTTAGAAAAAGTGAAAATCTGTACTGGTTACCAATTAGAAGACGGCACTGTGACTAATGTGACTCCTCTTGCTGCTGAAGGCTATGAGAAAGTGACTCCAGTATATGAAGAAATGCCTGGTTGGAGCGAAAATACCTTTGGTGCAACTTCTGTTGAGCAGCTTCCAGAAGCCGCTATCAACTATATCAAGCGCCTAGAAGAAATCACTGGCGTGCCAATTGATATCATCTCAACAGGCCCAGACCGCGTTGAGACAATGATTGTTCGCAACCCTTTTGCTGAATAATCCTGCTGTCGATTGATAAAGAAAAAAGCTGCTACGGCAGCTTTTTTTGTGTCTATTACCCTACAAGTTTTTGTCTTTCTGCCGATAAGTAAGTGAATTTTTGCTCAGATGATAAAATTAGACTTCGCTTTGGCGTAAATAATGCTTAATCAAATTTGAGTGTCGATGTTGCTGCAGAGCAAGTAATTTGCCTTTGCAGCCTGCTATAGTTAAACAATCAGCTTTACTTTGATGGGTCTTCGATGAATTACTTACTTCGTTATTTTGCAGCTTCAGCATTGAGTGTTTCCTTAAGTCTCAGTATACAGAGCAAAGTATCTGCCGAAGAGGCTATCGAAGCTGTGCCTTTGTATACGCAACAAGAGCTACTAGCGCTCATTGAAAAAAATCAACACCTTGCTCGGGTTAAAGCGGATGAGTGCCAGCTGGTTAAAGATATTGAAGCGCGTGCTGAAATTATGGCGCTGCCTTCGTATCAGTTTCTTTATGGTGACATGTTAGCTTATGCCGTGTGTGTAGACAGAGATGTTGAGCTCGGCCTTTATTATATGAAAAGGGCAGCAGAGCAGGGCCTTGCGGCGGCGCTTGAACAATTAGGTCGCTACTATGATGTTGGTCAGTTGGTGCAAGAAGATAAAGCGATGGCGGTAACCTATCTGAGAGAAGCCGCAGCACTTGGCAACTTAAACGCTCAGTTAAGACTCGTAGATGTATTTAATCAAGGTCATGGTAGTCCAAGAGATTATGAAGATGCCTATCGATGGTTGTTTCATTCCGCAGTTGCAGATAAAAAGCTACATAAGCGGATCCAGGTAGCACTAGGGCAATTGGCAAACAAAATGCCTGATAGCGTGGTCAAGCGCGCGAGATTGCCTATATAACCTGAACTCGGGATAACAACTTGTTCTCTAGCAGCTGCTATCCCTTACTACTGAGTTAAATTTGCTTGCAATAGGCCAGCTATTGACGCACAAATTTGCCTTGTATTAAGAAATAACTTCTGGCTAGAGTGATACTACGCTTTTGAGCTTAGTGATTTTAGTGGATCAACTTACTTCTTATCTCGAGTTCAGGTTATATAACCTGAAGCTCAGAGTAACTCCGTTGGATCAATAGGTATTACTTTCAGCAGGTTATGAGTGGAAAGTAAAAGCGGCGTAAGTTAAGCCGCTTTTACTTGTTTCTAAATAAAGCCCGTAAAGCTAGCTTATTTCTTATCCAAATCTCAGGTTAAGTAATTTGTTGGCTGCTAAGCTTTGCACCAATTTGGCCTTCTTTATTCGTATTTGGATCTTTAAGCACCGTTAATTTAGGCGGTTGCAACGCCAATACGCGGTCGCCTTCTTCTGGAAGCTTTTTCATGTCAGAGGTAAACGGGCGGATCAAGATGGGTTCCTCATCTTTGTTCTGCTCTGTGAGTACAAACAGTGGGATTGCTTCACTGTTAACCTCTTTATACTGCTCCCATTTAAACTCTTCTGAGATCCGAGTTACGCTCACTTTGCCGCCCTTAGCCATCATGCTACTTAGCTTGGCGTAATTACCTTCGTCGCCAAATAAGATTTGGCGAGAAAGGAAAGTGGCGCTATCTTTGTTCGCCTTAGCGTGGTTAGTGGATGATTTGAGCGAATAAACACATTGATCGCCAAGTAAATGAGAAAAGTACTGTACGCCTAATGCGTTGTGGTGACGGTTAGGTGAAAGCGCTAGCACTGACTTTAAGCTGGTCAACGGGAGGTAACGCTCGGCATGTTCCGACTGTGGGTTACCATAGTAACAAGGCAGTCCGTCCATTCTTGCCATTTTGCAGTTTTCCCATGCGGGATCGGAGAGATAAACATCAATATTTTGGTCTTTTAAGCCCTTAGCCACCGCTCTAGCTACATGGTTTGCACCAATGATAAGTAAGGTATTGGGCTTTGGTTGACGCACTCCTAAAAGACGTGCGAAAGGCGTTGCCGTTAGGCTTTGTAGTACCACGGTGACAATGATGACGGTGAAAATAAGCGGCACCATTTTATCCGCATCTGCTATCTGTGATTTGGTCATACTCAACGCAAAAACTGAGCCTACAGCTGCAGCAACAATGCCTCGAGGAGCTATCCAGCTTAACAGAATACGAGACTTTATCGGTAAGTCAGTATTGAACGTCGATAAGAATATCGACAGTGGTCGAGCAATAAATAATACTACAGCTAGAAAGATAAAGACGTCGGTGTCTAACAGCATTAAATCTTCTAACTTGAGTCGTGCCGCGAGTAATATAAATAAGCTCGAAATCAGGATCATTGAGAGATCTTCTTTAAACTCTAATACTGAGTCTATTTCCAAGTCATCTTGGTTAGCGAGCCAAATACCAAAGATGGTCACGGCAAGTAGGCCTGACTCATGACTCAGATGATTCGATAGCGTAAAGCTAAACAACACGAGCGCTAAAATGGCGAATTTGTGAAGCTCGAAAGGAAGCCACTCTTTTCTTATTAGGTAAGTGGTGAGGTAACCTGATGCGACGCCAATACTTATCCCCACACCAAGTGTTGATACAAGCGCCCACAGGGTGTGACTGAAGATACCTTCGCCACCAACTAAAGAGACGGCTTCAAATACGAGTACCGCAAAGAGCGCACCAATAGGGTCTATGACTATACCTTCCCAACGTAAAATACGGTCTATGTCTTTGTCTGGGCGCATCGCGTTCAGCATCGGGGCAATAACCGTTGGACCGGTCACGACAAGTACTGCGCCCAATACGGCGGCAACTTGCCAGTTAAGCTCCAGCACGAAAATTGCGGTTGTTGCTATCACCGCAAAGGTTGCTAACATCCCGATAGAACAAAGGTTCCGTACGACCTTACCAATTCCTTTGAGTTCTTTAAAGTGCAGGGTTAGTGAACCTTCAAAGAGGATAACGGCAACGGAAAGTGAGACGACGGGAAAGAGTAAATCCCCGAGTAAGGCATCTGGATCCAGCGTGCCACTAAATGGCCCCAAAGCAAGACCAATAAGAAGTAAAAACAAAATTGCAGGAACCTTAAAGGCCCAAGCAAGCCATTGTGCTATTACAGAACATACTGCAATACCTGCAATGTAGATTGCTGACATAGATTCTCCCCGGTTGGATTATCCCAACATTTTTATCAGTATAGCTAGCATCCAGTTATAACACAGCGCGAATGAGGGTAAAGTGAATAAATTACTGAAAATAAGGTATTATAAAATTGATTTATGGTGGTCATAAATAATTAACATGGGATAGGGTTGCAATCTTACCCGAGCTTACGTTAAGGTAATAGTCGTTCAAGGCGTGGAGTAAATCGCGCCGTCATTCACAATCTACTCATTACGCAATTATTCATTGCGGTACAGCCTTTCCGGCCGCACCAAACCATGGTGGCCCTGTTGGAAACGGCTCGACGTCAAGGGTTAAGTACTTGATGTCACAATCAATCTTCTATTAGTGAAATGTCAGCCAGTTAACGATTGTTGCTGTGTCTGGGTTTAGCATGTGTGGCGACATGATGGGACTAAGGTCTTCGCCGTCGCACGTCTGTTTGTTTTATCTATTTGCCGACTTTTAGGTCGATGCATTGCGCTTTCTGTTGTCTTCTAATAGGAGATATTTGGAGTACCAACTCGTGAGTGGGTGGTTAATTTAATGCAGGAATTTATGTCGATGAAACAGTCAAAACGTATAGTAATCAAGATCGGGAGTGCGTTGATCGCGCCAGAGCAAGATGGGTGTCGATCCCGCTATTTACTCAGCATCGCGCAATTCATCGTGCGCTGTCGAGCCAGAGGTATCGAAGTAATCCTCGTCTCTTCAGGTTCAGTCGCAGCAGGGTCACACTTATTTCCAAACTCAGAGCAGCCTAGCATTGCGGTGAAAAAAGCGATGGCGGCAGCTGGCCAAACCGAGATGATGGCTACGTGGGACCGTTTCTTCGACTTCCCGTCGGCGCAGATATTACTGACTCACGGCGACCTGCGTGACAGGGAGCGATATACCAGTATTCGTGAAACAATATTCACTTTACTCGATCATGGAATACTGCCTATTATCAATGAAAATGACACCGTGACCACAGACGATTTGAAGGTGGGTGATAACGATAATTTATCAGCCATGGTAGCGGGGGCTGCAGATGCCGATGGGTTAATTATTTGCTCCGACGTCAGTGGTTTATATAACAAAAACCCTAATTTACATGCTGACGCAGTGCTGATTTCAGAGGTGACAGAGATCACTGAAGAAATCTACGATATGGCAGGTTGTCCAACGAGCAAGGTTGGCACCGGTGGTATGAAGACCAAAATTGAAGCTGCTGAAAAGGCGACGTCTCACGGAATAGATACCTATATTGTTAACGGCTTCGAAGAAACAACCTTTGAATTATTGTTGGCGGGAAAAAATCCTGGCACGGTATTTACAGCCTATGATAAACCGATGCAAGAAGCGGTGCATTGGATGACTCACACGGCATCGGAGCAAGGTGAGCTGGTCGTAGATAGCGATTATGGCTCAGGCGAAAATCAAGTGGTGGGTCAGTTAAGTGGTGATGAAATCACTGAAGTAAAAGGTGAGTTTTCTGTTGGAGATACCGTACTCGTGAGGAGTAAAGATGGTAAGCGCTTAGCCAAAGCGACCACCAATTACAGTAGCTGCCTGCTGAACTTTTTAACTGAACATGAAGAGAATCCGATCAGCGAAAGAATTCAAGATAGTATCGGCCCCGTTATTTCAGAACAAGATATTGCATTATTGGAGAAGTCATAAGACATGAGTTTAATCACAGATATTTCATCACAGGCTGCAAAAGCAGCGAAACAGTTAGCACTATTATCTACAGAGCAAAAAAATGCAGTGTTAGCAGATATGGCAAAAGGGATCCGTGAAAACAGCGATGCCATTATTAAAGCCAATGAAGCTGATTTAGCTGCTGCTCGTGATAACCAGCTTAGCGACGCCATGATCGATAGATTAACGCTTAACCAAGCGCGGATTGAAAGCATGGCTGAAGGTATCGAAACCATCATTCGACTGGACGATCCAGTGGGTGCACGTAGAGACATGGGTGTAAGACCAAATGGCATTAAAATCAGCAAAATGCGAGTGCCACTTGGTGTTGTCTGCATGATTTATGAGGCGCGCCCCAATGTCACCGCTGACGCAGGTGCGCTGTGTTTTAAATCAGGTAATGGTGTTATTTTACGTGGTGGTAAAGAGGCGTTAGCGAGTTCTTTAGAGATCGCAAAAGCGATGCATAAGGCGCTTGAAAAACATAACCTACCTGCCGCGTTGGTTTCTGTTATTCCGGATCCAGACCGCGCGTTGTTAATGGAGCTGATGCAGCAAAAAGAGTATATCGACCTTATCATCCCACGTGGCGGTGAGGGTCTAATCAATTTCGTTACTGAGAATAGTACGGTGCCAGTGATCCAGCATTTTAAAGGCGTGTGTCACTTGTATATAGATAAAACAGCCAATCTCGATAAAGCAATGGCGCTTCTGTTAAACGGTAAAACGCAGCGTACTGGTGTATGTAATGCGCTTGAAGGGTTAATCGTTCATCAAGATATCGCTCCGACTTTTTTACCGAAAGTTGCTGCAGCACTAGCAGAAAGAGGTGTGAAAATTAATGCGTGTAAGCAAACCGTAGCTTATTTTGATAATGCAGTTGAGTTAAGCGATGACGAATTTGGCGAAGAATACTTGAGCCTTGAAATAGCGGTTTGTCAGGTTGCTGATTTTAATGCAGCGCTTGCACATATTGATCGCTTTGGCAGTCACCATACTGAAGTTATCTGTACGGAAGACAAAGCAGCTGCTGATTTGTTCCAACGCGGTGTAGATGCTTCCGTGGTGATGGTTAACGCCTCTTCACGTTTTAGTGATGGTTCAGCGTTAGGTTTAGGTGCCGAGATTGGTATTGCTACCACCAAATTGCACGCTTACGGACCTATGGGCTTGGAGTCGCTAACAACCGAAAAGTTTTTAGTGAATGGTGAAGGCCAAATCAGAGAATAATGAACTGATGCTGCTTGAGTAGGTGGAAGAATTATACTCAGTGGTATACACAGAATGACATAAGTAACTGCAAAGCTCGGGTCGAGAGACTTGGGCTTTTTTCTTTTCGATTTAGGGTGTTAATTTTGTAAGAAGTAAGAAGTAAGAAGTAAGAAGTAAGAAGTAAGAAGTAAGAAGAGCGGAAAGTGGTGGAGCTAAGCAGGATCGAACTGCTGACCTCCTGCGTGCAAGGCAGGCGCTCTCCCAGCTGAGCTATAGCCCCACATTCCGTCAGTAGACGAAGCGAAATTTAATCATTTTTTATATTGCCGTCAACCCCAGACAAAAAATTTCGCTATTTTTTTATAGTCTTTGTTACACTGAACTGAAAATAAAACGAATTAAGCGAATTATGGTTCTGCGTCATATCTTTTCTATTCTCATTATTGGGCTTCTAGCGAGTTGTGCATCACAGCCTGATGAGCCTGAACTTATTATCGAAAAACAATCTCTTCATAAGCGTCTTTCGCCAACTGGTGATAAAGAATTTGCTTTCATTGTAACGGTACAAGCAACACCTCGAATGGAGCTGGATGCAAGTAAGCCAATATCAAGAAGAGAGCTAAAACGTTTTGCCGAGTTTGAGCGTATTGAAGATTCCCCCTCTCTAAAACTCAAGCTAGAAGAGCAAGCCGTCGCCTTATTAAAACCAGCTTTGATTGAGGCGAACTACTGTAATGCAGGTCATAAAATTACCGATGTATACTGGCGACAGCGTAGCGTTCAGCTACGAGGTAAGTGTTTGTGATCAGAAACAATCCGAGTGCACTTGCAGAGCGGCTCGCTCAGTTAGATATCAATTATCTCAATTATGAGCATCCACCGTTACATACTTGTCTAGATGCTGACAACTTGAAGTTAGAGAGAAAAGGGACGCGACTGAAAAACCTCTTTCTTCGAGATAATTATGGAAAGCGACACTTTCTTTTTATTATTCCTGCAGATAAGCAAGTTGATCTAAAAGCGCTGTCTAAATCTCAAGGGGTGTCGCGTTTAGGTTTTGCATCGACGGACAGACTAGCAAAGTATTTAGGAGTGGAACAAGGCTGTGTGTCAGCACTCTCACTGCATAACGACAGTGAGCAACGAGTCGAATTATGGCTTGATAGTGAACTGCAATCTGCGCACTTATGGCAGTGTCATCCCCTAGTGAATACTAAAACTTGGGTGTTAACGCTCGAAGATTTAAAGCGCTTTTGGCAAGTCACTGGACACTCACCTCACTGGGTTGACTGTGTTTCTCAAGCTCAGAACTAAGCCGACCGTACAAACGATAAAAAGTGACGCACAAAACCAAGCGATACCAGCTTGCTCATAAATCAAACCCGGAAGATAAGATCCCAGCACGCCTCCGGAATAATAAAACGAAACATAAGCGCCATTGGTGACGGTTGCTGGAGCCTGACTAATACTGTTGGCTAATGGTGCAGCGGTTGAATGGATCACAAACATACAGGCGCAGAATAGCGTAAATAAGACCACAAAAAAGAATACAGACGTCACAGGTAATAGCGCAATGGTTGTAGCATAGATGAAGAACATCGCAGCTAAAAATCGCCAGGTAGAATGAAATTTACTTTGTAGCCAAGGTGTAACGATAGATCCTAAAGCACCAACCAAATAGCCTGTATAGACCCAGCCCACTTTACTGGGATCGGTTAAATTAAAGTCGTACTTGAGTATAAAAGGTAAAAAGTTGAGTAGCCCCGCGAAGCAAAAAAACATACAAAATACAGAGCTATATAATCTCACTAGGCGCGATTGCTTGAGTGGTGCCAGGTAGTCCCTGATCCTTGTCGCGTGAATTATTGGTGGTTTGTTCTCGCTGGCTCGAATGCTAAATGACAGCACAATCAATAACAATGCGTTTAGGTAATAGAAACTTTGCCACTCAAACCAGACTGCAAAGTTGGCCGCAAGTGTACGGCCAAAATAACCTCCGGCTATGGTACTTCCGATGTACAAGCTCATGTTTCTTTTCAACTGCGAGCCGCTAAACTGTTGGCCGATATAACCGGTCATCGCAGTGAGTGCAGCAGGTAATAATAGTCCTTGAATTAACCGGGTAAACAAGAGCCCTGAAAATGAAGTCATTGAAGCAAATGCTACACTGCTGAGTGCCAATAGCAGCATGGTCCATTTTAAAATGCGCAGCGGATTAGACTTTGCCAGCAATAATCCGTAGCAGATTGGCGCGATAGCCAGAGGTAGCATAGTTGCTGACATCAGCATACCTGCATCTGACGCTGACACACTAAATTGCTCCGCAAACTCAGCCAGCAGCGGCTGCGGTGCGTAAAGCACAAAAAAAATGGTAACAGAGCAAAGCAATAGGTGTATGACGGGCATTAAGCGATAAGGCTTTTTATTTCGATGAGTTAGCTTAAATTAAAGCAAACTAGATGACAATTTTTTGCGCTAAATCACGGTGTGCAACAATAATTTTGGTAGTTTTACATTAGATTGAACGATTCCTCTCTGGTCAATCGAAATTGCTGAGTTAAAATAGTGAAAAGTCTATTTTACGGAGTTGCATGATGGGTTCACTGCAAGATCAGTTGCTAAAAGCAGGTCTAACAACTGAGCACAAAGCGAAAGTTGCAAAAACACAAAAGCGTAAACAGCAGAAGAAAAAGAAAAAAGGCGCAACGAGCGACCAAACAGACCTCCAAAAACATATTGAGCAAACAAAGCTTGAGCAGCAAAAGCGTGCCGAAGAGCTAAATAAAGCGAAGCAAGAAACGCTAAAAGATAAAGAGCAAATTGCTCGCGTGAAGCAGATCTTAGAACATCATAACCAAGATGAGATCCGCGGCAATGTGACCTTTAACTTCACATACCAAAATAAGGTGAAGGAGTTAGAAGTTAATTCCGAAACACAAAAAGCGCTATCAAAGGGGCGTTTAGCGATTTGTGTGTTAGAAGAGCAGTTCTACGTACTACAAGATGAACCTGCTAGAAAGATTGCAGAGGTAGACGAGAAGTATATCGTTTTCCATGTTGAGGACAATCAGCAAGGTGATGAGGATGACCCTTACGCTGACTTTGAGGTCCCAGATGATTTGATGTGGTAGTGATTAGGCTTTAGGTCAAACTTTAGTCTACACTGACTTACAACGTTAACCGTCAATAAAAAGAGTAATGATATGAGCAAGATGAAAAAACTACTAGTAGGGACTACGGTGGCAATTTGCGCACTAGGTTCAGCAAGTTCAATGGCTGCAGATGGTAAAGCATTGTATACAGCGAAGATGTGTCAAACCTGTCATGGTGCAGAAGGTAAAGCACCAATCATGCCTCTGTACCCAAAGCTAAATGGTCAAAATAAAGAGTACTTGGCCGCGCAGATGAAAGATATCAAATCAGGTAAACGTAATAACGGTATGTCAGCAGCGATGAAAGCGATGGTCGCTAATGTCACTGACGCTGAAATCGATGCGATTGCAGAGTATCTATCTAAAGTTGAATAACATCAAAGTTAGATATCAAAGATATAAAAAACCACCGTTCGCGGTGGTTTTTAGTTGAAGATATAATTAAGCTAATTTAGACTTCTATACATCCAAATGTGGAGTCAATAAGGGATCCCCATGTTCGAATTACCTCAGTTAAATTTAAAAGACAAAGTAAGCGCAGAAGAATGGCAGCTGCGTGTTGACCTTGCCGCTTGCTATCGACTGGTTGAGCACTTTCGTTGGGGAGATCTAATTTATACGCATATGTCGGCGCGTTTGCCGGGGACGGATCATTATTTAGTAAACGCCTTTGGCCTGACCTTTGATGAAGTCACCGCTTCTAATTTAGTGAAAGTCGATCTTGAAGGAAATATTCTTGATGATACGCCATTTAAGATTAATCCGGCGGGTTTTACCATTCACAGTGCAATCCACGAAGTGCGAGAAGATGCGCATTGCGTTATCCACCTTCATACTAAAGAGACGATCGCAGTCGCGAGTGTAGAATGTGGTTTATTGCCTTTGAGTCAGCATAGCATGTTCTCTTTACCATCACTGTCATATCATGGCTATGAAGGCTTAGCAGTGAATATGGATGAGAAAAAGCGCTTGCAAGATGACTTAGGTACAACTAATCACATGCTGCTGGTGAACCATGGTGGTTTAACTGTTGGACCAACGGTAGGCGATGCCTTTATGCGTTTTTATGATTTACAGCGTGCATGCGAAATCCAAGTTGCAATTCAAGCAACGGGACAACAAGCGGTACCTGTACCACAACCCATTATTGATAACATTTATAACCAAGCGAATGTCGTGCATAGCGGTAGCACCGGTGGTCAATTAGCATGGCCTGCAATGCTTCGTAAAGCTTACCGCCTAGACCCAAGCTTTGCTCAAT
Source organism: Pseudoalteromonas sp. DY56-GL79 (assembly GCF_041414765.1). Lineage (NCBI taxonomy): Bacteria > Pseudomonadati > Pseudomonadota > Gammaproteobacteria > Alteromonadales > Pseudoalteromonadaceae > Pseudoalteromonas > Pseudoalteromonas sp. DY56-GL79. Next base: position 108,011 of record NZ_JANHZS010000015.1, read on the forward strand.
AGGAGTCAACATGAAAGTTAATCGCGTCGAAGTTTTCGATATTCATTGTCCAGATAGACCTGCTTGGACCCCCGTTTTTGTTCGTATTCACACCGATGAAGGTATTTCAGGGGTTGGTGAAGCAGGGCTTGCATACGACCTTGGTCACAGCGCTGCGGCCAGTATGATTAAAGAAATGGCTGAAGCTTTTTTAATTGGTCATGACCCTTTTCAAACTGAGCTGCTTTGGTCTCGTATGCTGAGAGAAAGCTTTTGGGGTTTAGGTGGTGGACCTGTGGTATATGCGGCGATGTCAGCAATAGATACCGCGCTTTGGGATATTAAAGGTAAAGCCTTAAACCTACCTGTTTATCAGTTGCTTGGTGGTAAAGTGAACCCTGAGCTTCGCACCTATGCCTCGCAATTACAGTTTGATTGGGATAGCGAGTTTAAAGCACTAGTTCAACCACACGAGTATGCTGAAGCGGCTCACAAAGCCATTGCTGAAGGATACGATGCGGTTAAAGTTGACCCAATTCAGTACGATAAAGATGGCAACACCTACTACGATAGAACTAAGCTTATCTCGCGTGCGGAAATGAAATTATACCGTGCAAGAATGAAAGCAATACGTGAAGCGGTAGGTGATGAAGTCGACATTATTTTTGAATGCCACAGCTTACCGGGCGCGACATCTGCCATTCAAATTGCAGATATCGCTGAAGAATTTGATTGTATGTATTATGAAGAGCCAGTGAATTATCTTAACCACTCTTTACATGCGAAGGTAGCAAACAAGACCTCTGTACCAATCGCAGGTGGTGAGCGTTTGTATAATCGCTGGGGTGTTCGCCCTTATTTTGAAGATCAAAGTATTGATGTACTGCAGCCAGATATTGGCCTATGTGGTGGCTTTACGGAAACCAAGAAAGTATGTGATTACGCCGATATCTTTGATATCCGTATTCAGGCGCACGTCTGTGGTGGCCCGGTTGCAACCGCAGCTTCATTACACTTGGAAACCGCGATCCCAAACTTCCTGATCCATGAGCACCATACTTACGCAATCAAAAAGTGGAACAGAGAGCTATGCTTGCAAGATCCACAGCCTAAGAATGGTATCTTTAGAGTGTCAGAAGAGCCTGGGCTTGGTATTGAGCTAAACGATGAAATCGTGATGCGCTCAGCCCGTGTAGAAATTAAGTAGGTCTGAATGCTCTTAAACCAATGAAGCCGCTATCTTGGATATAGCGGCTTCATTGTATTTCTTGCTCTAGCTAATCGGATGCTTTAATCACGCAAGGCATTTACCAAGTTATCTAATTCCAAATTAACATAGTTCAGTTTGCTGACAGGCAATAAGTTGTCAAGTACGCTAGCATTTCCTTCCAACATTTCTCCGTCAAAGCTCACTGTTTTAGAAATAGGGAGCTGATAAGTCAGTAATAAAGTTCCATTATCACCAGTAGGGTGCTCACCTTCACCAGTGATAATATTAATTATCTTCCCTGTTTTAGCGATAAATAAGTAACCAGTTAATCTGGCATAGGCGCCGTCGGTAGCCGGCAATTGTCCAAAGGTTTTCGCATTTGCATACTGGCGTGTTCGCCAAATGAAATCATCACAGGAGCTAACGCATCCAGCATTGACTACGAGTTTTAGGGACTCGTACTTAATTGGCGTAGAAGACGAGTCAATCATGCGAATGTCGCACTGGGCAGAGCCGCGGCAAAAATCAGGCCGAGGAGGCAGAAAGTCATCACGACTGGTGATGTCAGCGACAATATTTTGATACCAACGTTCGGCTCTTTTACTTTGGTAAAAAGCACTATCCCGTATCTCTTTATTCGCCAAAAGCGGTGTATTTCGGTACTGGACCAAATTGTCTCTGAATCCATTTCGGGTCAAAGCGGCGATCCAAGGCGTATTTTCTGAACCACCTTTATTATTCTGGATATCTACGATTAGGGGCTTAGCCGGCGAGCTATGTGTAATTTGCTTTATTTCGTTAATATCGAAGCACATACCTGGTTCTTTAGCTTCGTCACAATAGATATCATTGCTGTGAGAACCCCATTTACCAAAGTAGAATATTTTAAGCACAAAGGCACCGTTGCTTTCATATAGGCATGACTGACTGCCATCGTAGAGCAAATTTAAGCCAAGCGGTAAATACATTTCTGAACATTCAGAAGAAGCTTGTTGCTTGTTTTTTTGTTGCCCCTGTTTTACAAAAACATCTGAACTGTTATCTGTGTAACTAACGACGAGTTTATCGAGGCCACCAGCGAAGAAGTAGCCCGATTTCATGTAGCTGGAGAACAGCCGCAGGCAACCTGATTTATGTACGTCATTACAATAAAAGTTGAAAAACTCTTCAAATAAATCTTCTATACTACGCCCGTTTATAAATCTGATTGACTTTTGGTTTTTTGTAGAGAAAAAGCTAATTTGAGGCCATGTATAGCCTATTTCGAGCTTAGGCCATTTAGGGAAGTTCGTGACTTTCTTGCGTGCCTTTTCATCAACTATCAAATAGGAGTGACGATTTAAAATTCCATAGTGTAGGTTGTCTAGGGCACGGTATAAGGTATCCCAATTATTTGAGTTTATGATACGTTTACTTGCTGTGGCTTTGTAGGTTTTCCAGTCTATACGTCTGGTTTTATTGCGCAGTGTTATTGTTATGGCATCGATGCTTTCTATTCCAGAAAATAGCTGTGTGGTAATCTCTGTTCGTTGTTTTTTATCAGGAAAGGGTAGCGCATTATTAATTGTTGGTTGCGAAAGTGCGATTGGGGCGAATACCGTAAATACAAAAATAATGAGTTTTACCATCACTTTTCCTTGCTTAAATGGAGAAGCTCTAGCATATGGTGCTTATGTACTGCTGGCAACAGCATTTAGCGATTTGGATATAAGAAGAAAGAGTCGTTTTTGTGGTAGTGACAGGCTGGCTTGTCGTGAGTTGTACGAAAGAGGGTGGAAACAAAAAGAGCCACCATAATAAAATAGTAGCTCTTTATCTATTTACTAGCCTAAGGTAATACTTGGCTCTTTCATCTAAGCCAGAGTTATTATTTTAACAATGACTCAGTTAATACAGGGCGAATTTCTTTTACAATCGCTTGGCAAAGCTTAGGTGCGCCACAGATGATGTTGCCGCTACGGTTAAAGTTAGCACCGCCAGCAAAATCAGTGACCATACCGCCTGCTTCTTTTACTAGCAGCTCACCGGCTGCTGTATCCCAAGGCTTAAGGCCAATTTCAAAGAAACCATCCATACGACCTGCTGCAACATATGCCATGTCTAAAGCTGCAGAGCCCGCACGGCGGATATCAGCTGTATGAATGAATAATGCTTTGAATGCTTCTAGGTAGGCATCCATGTGGTGCTTTTGCTTGAAAGGGAAACCCGTGGCAAGCACAGTGCCTTGTAATTCAATAGACTTAGATACACGAATACGTTTGTTGTTTAGCTGTGCGCCTTGGCCACGAGAAGCGGTAAATAACTCGTCGCGGATTGGATCGTATACAACAGCTTGCTCTACGCGGCCTTTAACTCTTAACGCGATAGAAACAGCATAGTGAGGAATACCTTTAACGAAGTTAGTTGTACCGTCTAGAGGATCTATAACCCAAAGGTAGTCTGCATCTTTGCCTTCGTGATGACCAAATTCTTCACCAACAATAGAGTGATCAGGGTAAGATTTTAAAATTGTGTCACGAACGATTGATTCCGCATCTTTATCGATGTTAGTTACTAAATCATTAGTGCCTTTTTGAGTGGCTTCAACGCGCGATAAATCTTCACTTGCACGTAGGATAATCTTACCTGCGTTACGCGCAGCGCGTACCGCAATGTTCAACATTGGATGCATAGCATTACCTTTAGGTTGTAAAAGAACAGGATCATTTTGAGCCGGCATATTCTAGCGGTTTTTTCTCTAAAGTAAATAACCAATTGTGAATTTTTCTGGTTGTTTTTTGTACTCCGTTGCTGCGTAAAGATTTTTAATTTCTGGTTGTGGAGCTTGGAAAAACGCAAATTAGATATGCTACACTGCGCCATTATTTTTGTTTGAGACTCGTGTAAATGGCTTTAGAAGATATTCGAATTGTATTAGTGAACACCTCACACTCTGGCAATATTGGCTCTGTTGCGAGAGCGATGAAGACGATGGGGTTATCTAAGCTTTATTTAGTTGACCCTGCATGTGAAGTGGACAGCCATGCAAGTGCATTGGCGGCTGGCGCAACCGACGTGTTGGGTGCAGCGACTAAAGTCGATACACTTCAAGAGGCGATTGCTGATTGCGCTTTAACTATTGGCACGAGTGCGCGCTCACGCACTTTGTCGTGGCCAATGGTAGACCCGCGTGAGTGTGCACAAAAATTGGTTGCTGAGTCGGTGAATGGTCCTGTCGCCCTTGTATTCGGTCGTGAGAATAGCGGCCTAACAAATGAAGAGTTGCAATTGTGCAACTATCATGTGTGTATTCCAGCTAATCCTGAGTATAGCTCGCTTAATCTTGCCATGGCAGTGCAAACTTTGGCCTACGAAACGCGTATGACATATCTAGACACGCAAGAAAAGCAGCCAGAAGAAGTAGATGAAACGATTTACCCATCATCAAAGCAGATGGAGTTATTCTACGAGCATCTTGAAAATACCTTGAATGACACCGGCTTTATCATCAAGCAGCATCCAGGCATGGTAATGACTAAGCTAAAGCGTTTGTTCAACCGTGCTAGACCGGAAGATCAAGAACTTAATATTCTACGTGGGATCCTAAGTTCGATAGATAAATCTACGAGCAAGTAAACCAAACACGATGACAGTATTGGCCAAGTCAGCGCGCCAATACTGTTACATTTCTATTGTCTAAATATCAACCATTCCCTTTGTGAAATATTGCATAAATCTTCATCACAAATACTTGACTAAAATACTCAGGTAATTACAATATCCATAATACCTGATTAAATTACTCGGGTATTTCGGGTAGGCATACGAGGGTTGCAGATTTAAAGCCGTTATTATGCTTGGTTAATACTTGACTATCTTAGTCAAGTAATTAAAATTTGCGGCTTGGTAAATTAGCGGGGGTTATGCATGAAACTGACATCAAAAGGCAGATACGCTGTGACAGCAATGTTAGATGTTGCGTTACACGCAAGTATTGGCCCTGTTCCACTAGCCGATATCTCTGAACGACAAGAGATTTCGCTATCTTACCTTGAACAATTATTTGCCCGTCTACGTAAACATGGCTTAGTTAGCTCTGTACGTGGTCCAGGCGGCGGCTACTTATTAGGCCGTGATGCACACACAATTTCCGTTGGTGATGTGATTAATGCTGTTGACGAGTCTGTTGACGCAACACGTTGTCACGGCGAAGGCGGCGGTTGCCAAAGCGGTATGCGCTGTCTGACTCATTCACTGTGGTCTGATTTAAGTGTGCGAATTGAAGAGTTTTTGAACAGTATTTCCCTAGCCGAGTTAGTCGCCGATGCGGATGTTCAATCCGTAGCAACGCGGCAAGATAAGCACGTTAAACGTGTTATCGAGCAATTAGACAATATTCAAGTGAGCTGTCAACTCTAGGTTGACGTCAAGCGGAGAGATAAATGAAATTACCGATATATCTAGATTATGCAGCAACCGCTCCGGTTGATCAGCGTGTTGCAGACGAGATGATGCAGTGCCTGACAATGGATGGTAACTTTGGTAATCCAGCTTCTCGTTCACACCGTTTCGGTTGGCAAGCAGAAGAACTGGTTGATCAGGCGCGTAATGATATCGCTGATTTAATCAACGCTGATCCGCGTGAAATCGTTTTCACATCTGGTGCAACTGAATCAAACAACCTTGCAATCAAAGGTGCTGCACAGTTCTACAAAAAGAAAGGCAAGCACATCATCACCGTTCGTACTGAACATAAAGCAGTACTAGACACCTGCCGTGAGCTTGAGCGTCAAGGCTTTGAAGTGACGTATATGGATGTTGAAGACAACGGCTTACTTGACTTGAAAAAGCTTGAAGCAACGATGCGCGAAGACACTGTTTTAGTGAGCGTAATGCACGTTAATAACGAGCTAGGTGTTATTCAAGATATCGCGACTATCGGTGAGATGTGTCGTGAGCGCAAGATCATGTTCCATGTTGATGCGGCGCAAAGTGCTGGCAAGGTACTAATCGACCTACAAACATTGAAAGTAGACTTTATGTCATTTTCGGGCCACAAAGTTTATGGTCCGAAGGGTATCGGTGCGTTGTACGTACGCCGTAAGCCACGTGCGCGTTTAGAAGCACAAATGCACGGTGGTGGTCATGAGCGCGGTATGCGTTCAGGTACGCTTGCTACTCATCAAATCGTGGGTATGGGCACAGCATTTAGAATTGCTAAGCAAGACTTTGAAAAAGACCATGCACACATCAGTGCGCTTCGTCAGCGTCTATTGGACGGCCTAATGGATATGGACGAAGTTTATTTTAATGGTGCTATCGACCAATCAGTACCTGGCATTGTAAACATTAGCTTCAACTTTGTTGAAGGTGAAAGTCTACTAATGGCAGTTAAAGACATTGCGGTTTCTTCAGGTTCTGCATGTACATCGGCGAGCTTAGAGCCATCTTATGTACTGCGTGCTCTAGGTCGTAATGACGAATTAGCACATAGCTCTATCCGTTTCAGTATTGGTCGTTTTACGACAGAAGAAGAGATCGATTACACCGTCAATCTTCTTAAGAATTCTATTGGTCGCTTACGTGAGATGTCACCGCTTTGGGAAATGCACCAAGATGGCATCGACTTAGATAGCGTTGAATGGGCACACCATTAAGCAAGTTTTAGCCGCTGGCTGGATACCATCCGGCCGCAAGCAGGTAGTGAGGAAATAGTTATGGCTTACAGTGATAAAGTTATCGACCACGTTGAGAATCCACGTAACGTAGGTTCTTTAGACAAGAACGATCCAAGCGTAGCAACGGGCATGGTGGGGGCACCTGCATGTGGCGACGTAATGAAGCTACAAATTAAAGTGTCAAAAGAAGGCATCATCGAAGATGCGAAATTCAAGACATATGGTTGTGGTAGCGCGATTGCATCATCATCCCTTGTGACTGAGTGGGTGAAAGGTAAATCGTTAGAAGAAGCTGCGACTATCAAAAACACTGATATCAGTGCTGAGCTTGAGTTGCCACCAGTGAAAATCCACTGCTCAATTTTGGCAGAAGATGCGATTCAAGCTGCGATTGCAGATTATAAGAGTAAACAAGCGAAGTAAGAGACTATTATGGCAGTGACGTTAACAGATGCAGCCGCTAATCGCGTATTAGCCTTTTTGAGTAACCGTGGAAAAGGCATAGGGCTGCGCGTTGGTATTAAAACCACGGGCTGTTCAGGTCTTGCTTATGTTCTCGAATTTGTCGACGATTTAGATGAAGGCGATGAAGTATTTGAAGACAAAGATGTCAAAATCATCGTTGATGCAAAAAGTTTAGTTTATATCGACGGCACAGAGCTTGATTATACAAAAGAAGGTCTGAATGAAGGGTTTAAGTTTAATAACCCAAATCAGAAAGACGAATGTGGCTGTGGCGAAAGCTTCACCGTATAGTTTGCAACAGTGAATAGCTTAAAGCCCTGCCTTGGTGGGGCTTTGCTGTATTAGGTGCGTATGCGTTATTTTGAATTATTTGATTTACCTGTTGATTATCACGTTGATTTAAACAAACTAAATCAAGGTTATTTAGAGCTACAGCGTGCAGTTCACCCAGATAGATTTGCTGGTAAAAGTGAGCGTGAGAAGTTGCTCGCAGTACAGAAAACCGCAGAGATCAATGACGCGCTAGCGGTGCTCAAACATCCAGTTAAACGCGCCGAGTATATGCTAAGCGAAAAGGGTGTAGACATACGTGCAGAGCAACAAACGTTGCAAGATCCGATGTTTTTAATGCAACAGATGGAGCTGCGCGAAGCATTAGAAGAATTACCTGATGCGGCGGATCCTGACGGCGCGATTACAGAGTTCGAAACACAGATTAAAGCGTTAGATACAGAGTTTAGCGCTTCCCTTGCCGAGCAGCTTCAAAGCGATGACATGAGCACATTAGAAGCCGCAGCAGACAATATTCGTAAGCTAAAGTTTGTCTACAAGTTACGCGACGAATTAGCACGTATCGAAGATGAATTATTCGATTGATGATGTATAGCATCAACAAACGTTAAAGTGAAAAGAGCATTATGGCATTATTGCAAATTGCTGAGCCGGGGCAGAGCGCGGCACCTCATGAGCATAAATTAGCGATTGGTATTGACTTAGGTACCACGAACTCTCTTGTGGCAACAGTACAAAGTGGCGAAACGAAGACCCTTAGCGATTTAATGGGTAAACCTATGCTGCCGTCGGTAGTAAGGTACACTGACTCAGAGATTATCGTTGGTGAACAAGCCCAAGCTGCTTCTGCTGAAGACCCGACTAATACGCTTATTTCTGTCAAACGTTTTTTAGGTAAAACGCAATCTGAAATAGAACAAAGCTATGGTCAACTGCCTTATAACTTTGTCGATAATAACGGTTCGCTTGCTATTGAAACCGTAGCTGGCGCTGTAAGCCCAGTGCAAGCCTCCGCTGAAATTTTAAAAACATTACACCAACGTGCTATTGATAGCTTTGCTGGTGAAGATGTAATGGGCGCAGTGATCACTGTACCTGCGTATTTTGATGATGCACAAAGGCAAAGTACAAAAGACGCAGCCGAGCTTGCTGGTCTAAAAGTATTAAGACTTCTCAATGAGCCGACTGCAGCTGCGGTAGCTTACGGCCTAGACTCTGGTCAAGAAGGCGTGATCGCGGTTTATGACCTTGGTGGTGGTACGTTTGATATTTCTATCTTACGCTTAAACCAAGGCGTGTTTGAGGTATTATCAACCGGTGGCGATTCTAGCCTCGGTGGTGATGACTTTGATTCACTGTTGGTCGATTTCTTCAAACAGCAAACGCAGCTATTTGATTTAAACCCTAAAGAGCTACGCTTGTTTATCAATAAGGCAAGAGCCTGTAAAGAAGCGCTTTCAAGCTATGAAACGGTAAACGTAGAGCTACCAGTTCGCGAGCAAAAGTTGGTTGTTACGATCACGCGTCAAGCATTCGCTGAAATGGCAATGCCATTGGTTAAAAAGACTTTGCGCTCTTGTCGCCGCGCGTTAAAAGATGCCGGTGTCACAGCAGAAGAAGTCTTGCAGGTTGTGATGGTCGGTGGATCGACTCGTATGCCGGTGGTGCGTGAAGAAGTCGGGAGTTTCTTTGCCAAAGAGCCACTAACATCAATCGATCCAGATCGTGTGGTGGCATTAGGTGCTGCTATCCAAGCTGATATTTTAGTGGGTAACAAGCCTGACTCTGACATGTTACTGCTTGATGTATTGCCATTGTCTTTAGGTCTAGAAACTATGGGTGGACTGGTTGAAAAAATCATTCCGCGCAATACCACTATTCCTGTTGCACGCGCACAAGAGTTTACCACCTTTAAAGATGGTCAAACTGCTATGTCATTACATGTATTGCAAGGTGAGCGTGAGCTCGTTGATGATTGTCGTAGCTTGGCTAAATTTAGTCTAAAAGGCATTCCGCCAATGGCGGCAGGCGCTGCGCATATTCGAGTCACTTTTAGAGTTGACGCTGATGGTCTATTGAGTGTTTCGGCTGAAGAAAAGTCGACAGGCGTACAGGCTGAGATCCAGGTAAAACCATCGTTTGGTTTGAGCGATGACCAAGTAGCACAAATGCTAAAAGATTCGATGAGCAATGCCAAAGAAGACATGAGCGCTCGTATGCTTAAAGAGCAGCAGGTTGAAGCGCTGCGTGTATTGGAAGCGTTAGAGGCATCGCTTGCAACGGATGGTCATCTGTTGGCAGAAGATGAACTCAATACACTGCGCGGTGCAATGACTGAACTTGCACAAATTCGCGAAAGTGCAGACAATCCAGAGCAGATTAAAAAGGCGATCGAAGAAGTCGATCAGGCGAGTAGTGATTTCGCTTCACGCCGTATGGATGAATCAATTAAAAAGGCACTGCAAGGGCAGTCGGTAGACGAGGTGTAATATGCCACAAATTATCTTTTTACCCCATGAAGAGTTATGTCCGGAAGGTGCTGCAATCGAAGCGAAAACGGGTGAAACTGTACTCGATGTGGCGTTGAAAAATGGAATTAGTATTCCACATGCCTGTGAAAAATCATGTGCATGTACCACGTGCCATATCGTTGTTCGTGAAGGTTTTGACTCGCTGGAAGAAAGTGATGAGTTAGAAGATGACATGCTAGATAAAGCATGGGGTCTTGAAGCTGAGTCTCGTTTAGGTTGCCAAGCGATAATTAGTGATGAAGACTTAGTGGTTGAAATTCCAAAGTACAATCTCAATATCGTTAATGAAGACCATTAAGTGCTGCTAACAACCTAGGTTGTTACTGACAAATTTAATAAAAGCCGTAGTCTTATACTACGGCTTTTTGCTTTTCTAGGAGGAACGCTATGTCACTCATCAGTAATCCCGAATTTTCACTTATCAATGGCCAAGCACATCATAGTAAAACGCAAGTCGATGTGGTTAATCCTGCAACTGGAGAGCACCTTGCTCAGGTTTCTGAGGCGGATAACCAGGCTGCCGATAAAGCGCTGCAAGCAGCGGCTGAAACCTTTGAAAGACTTGCTAGCACGACAGCACATGCCCGTAGTCAAGTACTTAGAAAATGGTACGAATTGGTAATAGAGCATCGACAGGCCTTGGCTGAAATCGTCACTAAGGAACAAGGCAAACCGCTCAAGGAGGCACTTGCCGAGGCGGATTATGCAGCAGGATTTATTGAATGGTATAGCGAAGAAGCCAAGCGCGCCTATGGTCAGGTTATTCCCAGTCATTCTCAATCACATGAGCTAACTACAATCAGGCAAGGGGTTGGTGTTGTACTTGGGATCACACCGTGGAATTTTCCACTGGCGATGATCACCAGAAAAGTAGCACCAGCTTATGCCGCAGGCTGTAGTTTTATTTTAAAGCCTTCTGAGAAAACCCCTCTAGCGGCCATCGCACTGGCTAAGCTAGCTATCCAGGCTGGAATGGAAGTTGGTGCTTTTCAGGTGTTAGTGACTAACGATTCTAAAGGGTTAGTAGCACATCTTACTGAGTCATCACAAGTGCGAAAACTTACGTTTACGGGGTCAACACAAGTGGGGAGTGCGTTGTTGAAGCAATGTGCCGACACAGTGAAAAGAACGTCAATGGAGCTTGGTGGTAATGCACCATTTATTGTTTTCGACAGCGCTGATGTTGAGCAAGCGGTAAGTGGTTTGATGGCAGCGAAGTTTAGAAATGCAGGACAAACTTGTGTGGCCGCAAATCGCGTGTTTGTTGCGAAAAGTATCTCGGCAGAGCTACTCAATACACTCACTCAGCAGGTTAGCACACTCACCTTGGGAAATGGTTTAGAGCAAGGTGTTGATATTGGTCCACTCATTTCACTTGAAGCCAAACAAAAAGCACAGCAGTTGTTAGAAGATGCGTTAGCTAAAGGTGCGAGCATCGCTTATCAAGGTGATAAACAAAGCGGCCAATTTATGGCACCGGTAGTTATCACGGGTGTAAATAGCACCATGCGGATCTTCCATGAAGAAATTTTTGCACCGATTGTCAGCATTATTGATTTTGAGAGTGAAGATGAAGTGGTAAGAATGGCAAACTCTGTGCCGGAAGGGCTTGCTGCTTATTTTTATTCAAATGATGGCAATCAAATAAGGCGAGTAAGTCATGCGCTTGAGTATGGCATGGTTGGGATTAATGAAGGGATCATATCCAACCCTGTGGCGCCTTTTGGTGGCGTGAAGTTTTCAGGTCTTGGCCGAGAAGGAGCACAGGAAGGACTGCATGAATACCAAGAAATAAAGTACTTATGCCAAAAGTTTAGCTAGTTCACACTAATTGCGAGGACGCCTTTCCTCGCAATTGCTTTTATTCTGAGCAAAAGCTCAGTACACTTACCCGCTTATTTGAGTTTTGATATTTTTTCAATGATAGGAATCGAACAACCCCCTACGCTGATCATTTTGGCTGGTGGATTAGGAAGCCGCTTTGGTGGTAATAAGCAGGTTGCTGAGCTGCCAAGTATCGATAAAAGCATTATGGAATTGAGCATAATTGACGCGCATCATGCTGGTGTGCGCGATGTTATTTTGATCATTAATGACAAAGTGCGAAGCCTAATCGAAAATGTGATATTGCCACGATTGCCAAAGGCGCTGAACATCACGTTAGTGCAGCAGCGGCTTAGCGATATTCCAAGTGAATTTATCGACTGTTTAGCCGGGCGAAAAAAACCATGGGGCACAGGGCACGCGCTGTTGTGTGCAAAACCATACGTTGATAAGCCTGCGATAGTTATTACGGCGGATGATTATTACGGGCCTGATGCATTTGAGCAGCTTGTTGAACATTTTCAGCATCATAGCAATATGGCGATGGTCGCATACCCAATTATAAATACCTTATCTGAACAAGGTGGAGTAAACCGTGGCGTTTGTCAGGTACAAGCGCAACAACTACACTCGGTTGAAGAAGCATTAGATATTCGCTTTGAAAACGGCGAATTGTCAGGTGATATTGCAGGTAAGCGATGTAAGATCGCACACTCTGCGCTTGCTTCGATGACCTGCTGGGGTGTGACGCCGTCACTTTTTGATTCATTAGAAGCCGGATTTAATGCGTTTTTAAGGAATTATGACAACGGTGTCAAAAAAGAGTATTATCTGCCAGATTGTATCCAACACAGTATCAATAAGGGCCTACAAACCGTGTCGGTCTACCAAGCTAAATCACATTGGTACGGTATAACTTATAAGAGCGAACTAGACATTGTCGCGAGAAAGATTTATGAAGCACGTCAGGGAAGATAATCATCTCCACACAACTACATCCGACTTAACTCCTTTTGAGGTGAATATGGAGTATCAAGCCGTTGCGCAACAACTTGCTGATGAATACGGTCTCATTAGTGAAGAAGCTAAAATGAAGCCGATCGGTAGTGGTCATATCAACACGACTATGCTGTTGCAGGACAACCACAAAACCATGGTGGTACAAAAGCTAAATACCACGGTATTTCCAAACCCTTTGCATCTTGTTGAAAATGCGCGAGCGATTGAACAGCACTTAACAGCAAAAGCCTTAAATGGTGAATATAGTCTCGCTATCATAAAGCATCTAGCGACGAGTTCAGGCCAATATTTAGTCGATATTAATGACGAAGTTTGGCGTGCGCTTGCATTTATTGGCCGCAGTTATAGCGAAGACGTAGTGGCAAACGAACAACAAGCATTAACGGCTGCAAATGCCTTCGGGCAGTTTGCACATGCGCTAAATGATTTTGATGCGGCGCAGTTACATCATGTCATTCCAAACTTTCATAACTTGGCGATGCGTATTGACGCATTCAACCAAGTACTTGCGAAAGATGAGCATGGTCGCGCGGAAAAGTGCAGTGATGTTATCGCCGCTTTTCAGCAGCAATTTGCACTTGCAGAAGAATTGCAGCAGGCACAAAAACAAGTACCACTTAGAGCTTGCCACAACGATACCAAAATCAACAACATGCTGTTCTCAACACAGAGTGATGCAGCACGAGCCGTTATCGACTTAGATACTTGTATGCCAGGTAACTGGTTGTTTGATTTTGGCGATATGGTACGTACCTTCTGTTCGCCAGAAGCTGAAGACTCTACGAACTTGAGTAATGTGCAGGTAAGAGAAAATATCTTTGCTGCGCTGGCGCAAGGGTATATTGAACCGTTACAAGACAGTGTAACTGAAGCAGAAAAAGACAGTTTTATTCTTGGCGCGAAAGTGATGCCATTCATGATAGGTCTGAGATTTTTAACAGATCACTTAGATGGAGATAATTATTTTGCAACCCACAGAGCCAATCATAATCTCGACCGTGCGAAGAACCAGCTTGCGCTGTATTCCAGTGTGCTAGAAAAAGAGGATTGTCTGAATAATATAATCAGAGCAATTTAACAGTTAATATATTTTAAGAAAAAGCGCTTCAAGCGCTTTTTTTTGCGGCTTTATCGCAATGTTTTGAACCTAAGATTGGGATAGGTTAGCTTGATAGCGAGCAGTATTAGTGCTGTTAAGAAGTATCGTTTAGGAGTAAGAATGAAAAATATAAACCGCCGCGACTTTTTAAAAGCCGCAGGAGCGGCTGCGGCTGCGAGTGTAGTAGCTGGGTGCGCAAGCTCGAATCAAAATAATAGCATTGTACCTAAGCAACAAGGCCGCTCTGTCATTGGGCTCGTAGCACCAAAAATGGACGTGGTTCGGGTAGGTTTTATTGGGGTTGGCCAACGTGGCTATGGTCATGTAAAGCGCATGAGTCACATCGATGGTGCACGTATTGTCGCGATTTGTGATACCCATGATGAAGTGCTTGAAAAATCGGCTGACTATCTTGTGCGCGAGCGAGGTTTGCCGAAACCTGCGCTGTATCGTGGTGGTGACTTAGCTTATCAAGAAATGCTAAATCGGAATGATATTGACATCGTTATCATTTCAACACCTTGGAAATGGCACGCACCGATGGCAATTGATACCATGAATAGTGGTAAGCACGCGTTTGTTGAAGTGCCTTTAGCGTTGACCGTTGAAGAAATGTGGCAGATAGTTGACACCGCAGAGCGCACGCAAAAGAACTGTATGATGATGGAAAATGTCAATTACGGTCGCGATGAGTTGATGGTATTGAATATGGTTCGCCAAGGTGTATTCGGTGAGTTATTGCATGGTGAAGCTGCATATATTCATGAGCTACGTTGGCAAATGAAGGAAATTGAGCACAAGACCGGCTCATGGCGTACACACTGGCATACTAAGCGAGATGGTAACCTATATCCAACTCATGGTTTAGGTCCGGTATCTCAGTACATGAATATTAACCGCGGTGATCGTTTTGATTACTTAACCTCTATGAGTTCTCCCGCCCTTGGTCGTGCAGCCTATGCAAAACGCGAATTTCCGGCTGATCATGAACGCAATCAACTACAGTATATTGCGGGTGATATGAATACCACGATGATTAAGACCATCAAAGGACGCAGTATCATGGTACAACACGATACGACCACGCCTAGGCCTTATTCTCGTCACAATCTTATTCAAGGAACTAATGGGGTCTTTGCTGGTTTCCCTAATCGTATCGCGTTAGAGCAAGGTGGTACTAAGAGCTTCCATGAATGGGATTACGAAATGGATCCATGGTACAAACAATACGACCATCCGCTTTGGACTAAAATGGGTGAAGAAGCACAGCGCAATGGCGGTCATGGTGGTATGGACTTTTTAATGTTCTGGCGCATGATCTATTGCCTGCGCAATGGTGAAGCGCTAGATCAAGACGTATACGACGGTGCGGCTTGGTCGGTAATTTCTCCGTTATCGGCTCAGTCAGTGGCTAATCGCAGTGAATCATTGAGTATTCCAGACTTTACCCGTGGAGCGTGGAAAACCGCTAAACCATTGGGTATAGTAACAGTATAAAAATACATATTTTATCATTGTCGAATTAAGCGCTATAGGCGCTTTTTTTATACACAATTAATACGGCTTTTGGAGTGGCTATGATGCGCTATGGGTTCTTGTTATTTTCTATATCAATACTGAGTGGTTGCAGTAATTCGGTTAATATCAGTAACAAAAATACATTCATCAGCCATGCCGATGCTTACTTTAATACCTATGCTCAGCGGCAGAACTTTACCCAGTTTATCGAGTTCTATGCCGAAGATGCCGTGCTGGAAGATATGGTTTTTGGCCATAAGGCACAAGGTAAAGATCAGATTACGGCTTTTTTTAACTGGTCTGCTGGAAATTTTGCTGTGCTGGATGAACAACCCGCCTTAGTGGTTGAAGATAAAATAGTCGATAGCACGACTCGAACCGTGGTTGCTAGAGGCGTTTTTAATCGCTTTAATTATACGTCACGCGAGTTAGGGCCTTGGCGATTTCTGATAGTGCTAAAGTTTGACGAAAAAGGTAAAATTATCTATCAGCAAGACTGGATTAACTATACCCCAAAATCGGATTTTACCGGTGGGGAAAATCTAAACCAGCAATATTAATAATCGGCTGCCATTTGTAAGGAGCGCCCATGCAAGTTTCTGTTGAAATAAGCAAGTACCCACTGCACCAAGACTATATCCCTTTTATTAAAGGTTTTATTGATAGGCTGAATGAGCATGAAGGGATCAAGGTGATCACAAATACGATGTCAACTCAGGTCTTTGGTGAATTTGATTTAGTGACCTCAGTATTGAATCAAGAAATGAAACACTCATTTGAAGCTTACGGAAAATGTATTTTTGTTTGTAAGTTTATCTCAGGCGATTTATCTCCAGCTGATAGTGCCTGTGATTAATGGACTGGTTTACTGAAACCTTTGCAGGGTTCACTGCGATGTCGAGTTGGGAGTATATCGCTGTGGTGCTGGCTGTTGCCTATTTATTGCTGGCAATTCGAGAGAATATATGGTGTTGGCCTGTGGCCTTTATTAACACCTTTATCTATACCGTGCTGTACTGGAACGGTGCACTAGTGATGGAATCACTGCTGCACTTTTACTATATGGTCATGGCCGTCGTCGGTTGGTGGATGTGGCGTCAGGGTGATAAAAACAAGCCCAGTGATATTGTTTCTTGGTCGCTATCAAAACATCTTTCAATCATTGTTATCACTTCAGTGGTTTCCGTTTTGCTCGGTTATTTCACCAAGCATTATATGGCAGCAGATCTCGCTTATTTAGATAGCTTTACCACATGCTTTGCGGTGGTGACGACTTATTTAGTGGCTAAGAAAATTCTTGAAAACTGGTTATATTGGGTCGTGATTGATGCAGCCTCTATCTACCTTTATTACCTTAAAGGCTTCTATCCTACGCTGGTGCTATTTATTTTCTACACCTTGATGGCGTGTTGGGGCTACAAGCGTTGGTACGAAGAATATGAAGCTAAGCAAGGAAAGACGCTTGCAGCACTCTGAGCTTGAAAAATTAAAAGTAAAGGTGAATACCGTATTCAAGGTTTCAGCTGAGCGATTAGAAAAGCTGACAAAAGGTGTGAGTAACAATAATTACCTGATGGTGAGTAAAGGCGAAAGCTACTTATTAAAATGCTACAGCCATGGTATTCCTACTGAGGCCTTAAAGGCGCAAAACAAGTTAGCGCAACAAGACATTACTTCTAACGTACTGCAGTATGACCTACGCACTCGTATGGCACTATTTACTTTTATGCCAGAAGTGTGTGCTGAGCCAAAGTTAAATACTGCGTTGTTAGCACAAGTTATTCAGGTGCATAACTTAGAGCTTGAAATATATGAGGTGCTGGACTTAGTCGGTTATGTTCAGGCTATTGATGAGAAACTGCGTCACTTAGTCGACATCGAACGGCTTATCGAAAGCTTAGCTTCCTTACCTGTGGATCAGGCGTTTTGCCACAATGACTTAGTCATGAGCAATATTATTCAAAGTCCAGAGGGGGTTCGGTTAATCGACTTTGAGTATGCTTGTCATAGTGACATATTTTTTGATTTAGCAGCGCTGGTGTGTAGTTTTAGCTGTGATGTTGAAGCAGCACTTACGGTAGTTGAGTCTTACTTTTCTCTAAAGCGGCAAGCCATGCCTTCATACGCTCAAGCTAAGCTGACGGTATTTTGCCAAATTTATTTGATTGTTAGCATTCAATGGTACGAGCAGCGCGGCGTAATGATAGAGGCCGAAAAGCTTAGACAGTTACTGAAGCAGTGGATACTGTAGCTGCAAGTTGAGCCAGTAGTATGTGATATTCCTTGATCACATTACTGGCCATCACTATTGGGTAGTTTAAATCCCACCCAGTCGCTGTGCTAGCTCTTTGTATTTTTCAACATCGGCTTTGTCAAAGATAGGTTCGCCATTGGCATCAGTGTCTTTGGCGACTAGCAAGTTTTCTCGTGCGAGGCGTCTTACGCGCTCAACCTTTACGTCAAGAAACTCTGCAACTTGCTCTGTTGTCATCGGTGTCATATTTGGGATCCTCAATGATGTATCGCGATATTTCTGAACGGGCAGCAATATCAGTCTATTTTATTATTTTCAAAGCATAGTTGAATAACTGGTTTTTTGCCCAAAGTACAGCTTTTTTTAAAAAATAGGTTACTAATTAGTCATATAGCAAACATTGTCTGGCAATTGCCTGCACTTAGCATTATTATGTTGCCGACGCTCTCGTGGTGAAATGGATATCACGTAGCCCTCCGGAGGCTGAGTTCTAGGTTCGATCCCTAGCGAGAGCGCCAATGATTACTCCTACTTACAACCAGCCTTTGCGTTTAAAGTACACCCCAATACCACCAGTTAGTACCACCAACATAATAACAAAAAAGGCAAATGCGCCACCCCATTCAGTGCCAGGAATACCGCCAATATTCACCCCCAACAAGCCTGTTAAAAACCCAAGTGGTAAGAATAGCGCTGCAACGACAGACATCACGTACATTCTTTGGTTTAACTGTTCATTTTGATGGTTGGTGATCGCATTTTGGATCACTTGTGCACGTTCAATCGCAGCCTCTAATTCTTCGATATATCGACTTAAGGCATTGCTCGCCTCTTCAATCATGTGTCGATGATCTTCATCTAGCCAAGCAATCTTTGCCAATAGCAGTTCGCTAATAGCAAGCTTTTGTGGCTTAAGATAGCGTTTTAAACCAATGGTTTGTCTTCTTAATGTTGAAAGTTGCTGATAGTTGGGCAGCTGCTCACTGCTTTCCATCGCGTCTTCAAACTCGTCAAGCTGTTCTTCTATTTGCCAGATGATGTCTTGCATTCGCACAGAAAGTCGCATTACTAATGTAGATAGTAACTCACCGATACTTTTTGCGCCTTGACCCTTTTTAAGCGATGCCAACATATCTTGGGCAGACATAATATGGCGCTTACGACAGGTGATAAGTAGTTTATCGTTTGCAAAACAGCGAATAGAAACCATGTCTTCAGGGCTTTGCTTGGGGTTAAGGTTCACGCCACGCAAGAACACTAGCAAACCTTCATCGCCATTCGCCGTTCTCGGACGGGTTTCATCTGCGGTTAGCGCTTCTCTTTCCCAGTCATCCAAAAACGTTTGTTGCTTCAGCCATTCGGTCGTTTCGTCGAAGCTGTAGTCAAAATGAAGCCAAAGTGGCTCCTTGTGAATTACGGATTTTACTTCACTCAGATCGCAAAGTAGCCTACCGCCACCTTGACCGTCGAGCACAAACGCATGGAGTAATCCAGTCATAGCTAATTCCTATTAAAAAGTTCGTCCCAAGACTGACATAGATAATTTAATTTTCAAATTCATTTAGGTCCTAAAATCTTGGCGATGAAATAAATTGTTTGAATACTCTATTTTACTTTAGCTCAGTATAGGGCTTTACCTTGAAAAATGTGTAAGTGGTGTTACTGTAAGTTAAGGTGCTTGGCTTAACAGAGCGTTTTTATCTTTAGGATAAATTTATTTTGTTTTTCAAGTGACTTGAATCAGCGTATAAGTCCGAACTCATTTTGTACGAGAGCATAATATGATCACAGTTGGTTGGAGAGAGTGGCTTTCCTTACCCGATTTAGGTATCGAAAAAATCAAAGCGAAAGTAGATACTGGAGCAAGAACATCATGTCTGCACGCCTTTAAGGTTGAGCCTTTCAAAACAGAACAAGATGAACTTTGGGTAAGGTTTTGGATCCATCCCAAACAAGACAATACTGACTATGAAGTCTGTAGTGAAGCAAAAGTAGTGGATGAGCGCGTTGTTACCGATTCGGGCGGTCATAAAGAACTACGTTATGTAATAGAAACAAATTTAACTATCGGCAATCAGGCTTGGCCAATTGAAATCACGCTAAGCAATAGAGAAACCATGAAATTTAGAATGTTACTGGGCCGCACGGCGATGCGAGGCCGCATCCTTGTTGATCCAGAACAGTCATACTTAAGTAATAAAACGGATAAATCATGAAAATTGGCATTCTTTCAAGGAATCAATCTTTATATTCAACACGTCGTTTAATTGAGGCAGCAGAGCAACGTGGGCATGAAGTTGAGGTTATTGACGCGCTACGTTGTTATATGAATATCAATAGTAGTGAGCCTGAAATTCACTTTAAGGGTCAGCAGTTGAGCGGCTTTGATGCGATTGTTCCGCGAATTGGTGCCTCTGTGACGTTTTATGGTTGTGCGGTACTCAGACAGTTTGAAATGATGGGGGTGTACCCATTGAATGAGTCTGTTGCAATCACTCGCTCAAGAGATAAGTTGCGTTCATTACAGTTACTGTCAAGAAAAGGCGTAGGCATGCCAATCACAGGATTTGCCAGTAAGCCTGATGACGTTAAAGACTTACTGGAAATGGTTGGCGGCACACCGGTTGTGATCAAGCTACTAGAAGGCACACAAGGTATTGGTGTGGTGTTAGCTGAGACACGTAAAGCGGCGGAAAGCGTTATCGAAGCATTTATGGGCTTAAAAGCCAACATCATGGTGCAAGAGTATATTAAAGAAGCTGGTGGTGCGGACATTCGCTGTTTCGTTATTGGCGACCGTGTCATTGCCGCGATGAAGCGTCAAGCGCAAGAGGGCGAATTCCGTTCAAATCTGCATCGTGGCGGTTCTGCGACATTGGTAAAAATCACTCCGGAAGAGCGCCGCACTGCAATTGCTGCAGCAAAAGCCATGGGCCTAAATGTTGCCGGTGTAGATTTATTGCGTTCAGAGCGTGGTCCTTTGGTGATGGAAGTGAACTCATCTCCGGGCCTTGAGGGCATTGAAAAGGCAACAGGTAAAGACATAGCTAGCTTGATCATCTCCTTTATCGAGAAGAATGCAGCGGCGAAAAGGACTGCTACACGTGGCAAAGGTTAAAATCAACCAACCCTTTACGTTATTAGATACACGAGTGGGTGTTGCTGAAAGGCAGACTGTCCAGTTGGAAGTGGCCAAGCTCTACACTCACACACCAATGACCATTCCGATTGAAGTCGTTAATGGCGCAGAGGCCGGACCGGTACTTTTGGTCTGTGCCGCAATTCATGGTGATGAATTAAATGGCGTTGAGGTCGTGCGCCAGCTATTAAGTAAAGTCGATGCGGCAACGCTACGTGGCACCTTGATAGCGGTGCCTATCGTAAATATCTTTGGCTTTATTCATAAGTCTCGCTATTTACCTGATAGACGAGACCTAAACCGCTGTTTTCCAGGTTCTGAGCAAGGCTCGTTAGGGGCTCGAATGGCATCTATGTTTTTCGATTTGGTGGTAAAAAAATGCACCCATATTATCGATTTACATACCGGCGCGATTCATCGCTCTAATTTACCGCAGATCCGCGGTGACTTGTCCTGCGAAATGACCAAAGAAATGGCCATGGCGTTTGGTACACCAGTTGCGATAGATGCGCGACTGCGTAACGGCTCGTTGCGAAGTGAAGCGGCGGGATTGGACATTCCAGTTATCACTTATGAAGCGGGAGAAGCGTTGCGGTTTGACTCATTAGCCATTGCTGCTGGATTGCAAGGGGTTGAAAATGTCATGCGTAAACTCAGAATGCTGCGTGGGCGTCGTAGGAAACAACGTCATGATGCAGTTATCGCGGCAGCAACAAGTTGGGTGCGTGCGGACGTTGACGGTATTGTTCGAGCTCAAGTTAACTTGGGAGAACGCGTATCAAAAGGTCAAATTTTGGCTTATATAGACAGCCCACTAGGCCAAAGCGAAGAAGCGATTATCGCGCCTCGTAGTGGGATAGTGATTGGCCAACAAATGCTACCTTTGGTGAATGAAGGAGATGCGGTTTTTCACTTAGCTTACTTTGCACATGCAAATAGCATTGTTGAACAACAGCTAGAAACCTTTATTGACGATATAGGCCCTATTTCTTAGGGCCTAATGTTCTTCTTGGTGTTGGAACCTGTTTAGGTTTAGCTGGTTCCTGACTAAGCACCATAACGGGGCGAGTAACAAACAAGTTGTTAGGATATACAACCTTATGGCCATCAACATGGCGCAGCACTACACTCATCAATCCCATCTCCACAATACAGCCTTCAACAAAGTTTGCACCGTCAACAATTCTTACCCAATTCCCAACGCGATAATCGTTTTGAATAAACATCAGTAAGAATGAGGTCAGATTGGAAAGCAGTGACCAAGCTGCAAACATGGCAACACCAAGCATCGCAAATAACGATGAACCAAGCACCAGTAAACCACGAAGTTCTATACCCCAGAATACGAGCATAAAACAGACGAATACAAAGGCTACGAGTACACGAACGAGTAAATCGGCACGTTGTTTACGATGAGAGTCTATTTTTCCGCGTGTTACTTTTTCTAATAGTTTGCAACATGCTTTCATCAATAGTGGGAAGGATAATAGCGCCACCAAAGTTACAATTAGCTTGTATTGACTGAGTGCGAAATCTAACAAATGCAAAGTCGTATCCTAAGAAATTTTTTCTGCTTTATATCATGTTTATTGGTGCGCGACACCGTTAAAAACGATTTTTTACCGTTAATAGCCACTGTACGCTATCGACGTTATCCGGGCCATTAATTGGCGCGGCTAAATCAATATGAACCATGATATCTGAATTGGCTCGGCTAGGTGCTAAACGCAAGCCAATACCGACATTTTTTAGGACAGATTCATCTGCTTCAATCGGCAGATGAGAGTGGTACGCGCGCCCTACATCAAAAAAAGCCGCACCGCCAATTTTGAATAAGCGCAGTAAGTCATATTCCCAGTAATAGCGTTTTTCGATATTGAGTAGCATACTGCGACTACCTTGTTGATATTTTATTGGGTATCCGCGAAGCCCGGTTTCGCCCCCTAATGTAATTTGATTATCAAAGGTCAGGTTGTTTCCATAGGTATAGCTTGCATTGATAAACCAAGATTCATACAAACTGGTATTTAAATAGTATTGAAAGGTCGTTTTCGCTATCAGATTTTCGGTTTTATCTGTGTCTTTGTTCCAGTTGCCACTGATATCAAAATAAAAACGCCATAAGCTGTGATCTGAGGTGTAGTGTGCCGTATTGGCAGAAAATGAATAGACAAGACGCTCAGCATCGTCACTCCAAGATTCGGCTGAATAGCCAAATAAGGCATTAATATTCCAACCTAAATTAAGATCCTCTGTGCGATAAATCGAGTCAAAGTTGCGTACTTTTACATAGGAATCTTCAAACCACTGAGCTTGAACATAAGGGTAGGTGAGCGTTCTATCTTGTGCAATGGGTAAAGTGGTATCAGCTATCTCACGGAAGGTATGTTGCTCATGTCTAACGCCTGCGATGAGACGACGAGTCCAACTGCCCGATAGCGCTTTTGAGTGTCCGAAATACACTTGCGTGACATCCGTGGATTGACTGAACTCTGAGATTGTTTCCCCTTCAGAATATATGGGTTCTTCACGTTTGTCTGAATAACTCGTAAAACCGTAACTATATGGGGTGTCGGTTGCAAAAAATGGATAGCTCACATCGATATAGTGGCGTTCACCATCGTCATTATCTGAATATTCTATGCGACCACGATATCTTGAGTTTAAAATATTTGGGTCGTCATAGACAAATTGATAACCAGAGCGGTCGACCTCTTGTATATGAGTAAAAGAAAGGCGTTTTCCCCAGCCAAATAAATTACTTTCTCTAAACCCAATTCGAGAAGTATTTTCCCCGCCACTACGACTAAAACTTAAATCGGGCAATAGTGTCCAAAGATCCCGCGTTACAACCGTAACTAAAATATCACCATCACAGTTTTCCACGGCATAGATACGAGCATCATATAGGTATGACTGATTGCGAAGGAGTCGCTCGGATTCACTGAGTTTTCTTGGATTGTAAGTATCCCCTTCCTGAAATAGGAGCACGCTTTTTAATACTTCGGGTTTGGTTTGAATGTGATAACGGTTAGCAAATCGGAATAGGGCATTGTCTTCTTCAGGTTTGTCGGTATCGAAAACATTAAGTTGTTTTAGCGTGATAGCGACGACCTTTTTACCCTCTACGGGCTCTGGGTAGGCTTGTTTGCTGTCTAGCTGGCGTGAAAGATTTTGGTCGCTTTGTGCTTCAACCCGGTTATTACCGCAGCTATTAGAAAAATCAACAGCAGGCACTTTTTCAGCTTGCGCAGCTGCATTTAAGCTACACATTAGCACAATACTATTACACGAAATCCTCTTTACATTCATCACAGAGCCTTTAAGTCTAATATTCCTTTAGTATGGATTATATTGTTGCAGCTTGCTTTAGTTCTGCAACAAAAGTAATAATATTTATAGACTTAAAGAGCTTTATGTGGACTTAACGAGAAAGTTGTTGGCGTAGGAAAGATAGGAGTTCTAAGGCATCAACGCCATCAGGAGCTATCCACACACTCTCACTGTAATGTTCAAAATTTAAATTAAAATTACAGTTTTTATATGAAAAGCGCCACTGATGTCTATCTGCTCCTGCAGAGAATTCGATTAATTGAATCTCATCTTGATGTAAGAATATTTGCCCCCAAAGTTCAAATTCATCGTCTTGAGGTGTAATTTCACAGCTGATGATAATCACCTCGTGTGAATTGTCCAAAGTGAGTGTGGTCATTATTCTCTTTCCAAATAATTACGGATGAGCTGCATGAAAGGGGCTCCGTACTTGCTGAGCTTAGTAAAACCGACACCAGACACTTGCAAAAACTCGCTATCGGTTGTTGGCGTTCTTTGTGCCATTTCAGCCAACGTTCGGTCGTTAAATACAACATACGGCGGTACATCATCTTCATCTGCGAGCTGCTTTCTGAGTGCACGAAGCTTAGCAAATAGTTTCTTATCGTAATTAAACTGAGCCAGTTTATCTTGATAGACATGCTTTGCTACAAGTCTTGGTTCTGCGAGTTGTAGCACATATTCGCCGCGCAGTACGGCGCGTGCGGCTTCTGTTAGTCTAAGCGTTGCGCCTTGAGTAATATCTTGACTCAATAAACCATGATGGATCAATTGACGTAAGATACTCAGCCAAAATTCATTACTGTGCTCTTTCCCGATCCCATAGGTTGAGAGGGTATGGTGGTTTTGCTCTCTGATCCTTGCGGTATTTGCCCCACGCAAAATATCCACAATGTAACCAATGCCAAAGCGTTGCTCTGCGCGGTATACGCACGATAACGCTTGTTGGGCAACTAATGTGCCATCAAATTGTTTCGGAGGGTTAAGGCAAATATCACAGTTACCGCATGCTTCACGTTGATATTCGCTGAAGTAATTGAGCAAAATTTGACGACGACAGGTTTGTGCTTCAGCAAAACTCGACATTGCCTGAAACCTTTGCTCTTCAACCTTACGACGTTGCTCGTCTGGAATATCTTCAAAAAAGCGTCTAACACGGGGAATATCCGCAGGATCAAAGTACATAACGGCTTCAGCTGCTAAGCTATCTCGCCCTGCACGACCCGTTTCTTGATAATATGCTTCTACACTTTTTGGAATATCATAGTGAACCACAAATCGCACGTTGGGTTTATTGATCCCCATACCAAA
The DNA here is from genome assembly GCF_041414765.1 of Pseudoalteromonas sp. DY56-GL79. Classification (NCBI taxonomy): domain Bacteria; kingdom Pseudomonadati; phylum Pseudomonadota; class Gammaproteobacteria; order Alteromonadales; family Pseudoalteromonadaceae; genus Pseudoalteromonas; species Pseudoalteromonas sp. DY56-GL79. The sequence goes on from NZ_JANHZS010000015.1 coordinate 133,642, forward strand.
AGCAACGGTTGCAACTACGATTTGAATGTCATCTCGGGCGAAGCGGTTTTGTACAAACTGGCGCTGATCATTATCTAGACCTGCGTGATAACCTGCAGCATTGAACCCAGCATCAATCAGCTTTTCGGCAATATCATCAACACGTTTACGGCTACCACAGTAGATTATGCCACTTTGCCCTTTTTGCTCTTTTAAATAGCGGATCAATTGCGACAGGGGTTTGAACTTTTCTTCGATGGTGTAACGAATATTGGGTCTGTCAAAGCTACCGGTATAGATAAATGGTGCTTGCATACCCAATTGCTGGACAATATCTTTTCGTGTTGCTAAATCAGCTGTTGCGGTTAATGCCATCATCGGAACAGACGGAAAATGTTGACGCAATTCTTTTAAACGAAAATAGTGCGGTCTAAAGTCATGTCCCCAATGAGATACACAATGGGCTTCATCAATGGCAAATAAACTGATGTTACAGTTGGATATGCGATCAATAAAGTCGCGTTGTAAGGCTTTCTCTGGAGCAACGTACAACAGCTTTAAACGACCTTGGAAAAGCGCGTCATAGGTATCTTTTTGCTGCTCCCAAGCGACGCTGTTGTTGATATATTCAGCGGCTATGCCTTGTGCTTTTAACTGCGCGACCTGATCTTGCATTAATGAGATAAGTGGCGATATAACAATTGTCACGCCTGCAAATAATACTGCTGGGACTTGGTAACAGAGTGATTTACCGCCGCCGGTAGGCAGTAGTACAAGCGTATCCTGACCAGCTAAGCTAGACTGAATAATATCGAGCTGACCATCTCTAAACGTACTGTAGCCAAACACATCTTTCAGTACTGAATGAGGATCGTTAATTGGGGTGCTTACGAGGGTATCCATCGGCGTCATTTTAGAGCTTTTTTTGAACCTTGTCTTTGCTTTTTATCTAATCTGAAGAGACTTGAATAAGTTTTGAGCACTTGTAGGCTTTAAACTTTGCGATTGTGAATTCATCGAACTTTCATCGCCGAGATTAATAAAAATGAGTATAATGATTGACCTTTTAGTTGATCCCTCCAAAGGTTAAACGCCCGTGATTGAAGAACAAAAGAAAGGCCACTTACTCGCTGTACTCGCCTTTTTTATGTGGGGACTTGCACCCATCTATTTTAAGCAACTCGTCCATGTCGACGCGATTGAGATACTCATTCATCGCGTTGTGTGGTCTGTATTTTTCATTGCACTAATTGTGCTGGCAAAGCAGCAATGGCCCAAAATTAAGGCCATATTGGCTAATCCTAAGTTGCTGGCGATGTTGACACTCACCGCGTTGCTGTTGGGTTTTAACTGGGGTTTATTTATTTGGTCTGTGAATAACGGCTTTATGTTAGACGCGAGTTTGGGTTATTACATCAACCCATTACTTAACGTGCTATTGGGAATGTTATTCTTATCGGAAAGGTTGAGAACGGCGCAAAAGTTTGCTGTGCTATTAGCGATAGTGGGTGTGGTATTACAGTTAATTAGTTTTGGCTCATTCCCAGTCATTGCGTTTTCACTGGCTGGATCGTTTGCGATATATGGATTGTTACGTAAGACCTTAGCGGTTGAATCGCTTCCAGGATTGCTGGTGGAGGCACTTATTCTCACCCCAATTGCACTGGCTTATTGGTGGTGGGTTGAGCCGAGTGCCACAAGCAACCTTTGGAATAATGATTGGTATACCAACACGCTATTGATAAGTGCGGGTGTGGTGACAACTTTGCCTTTGTTATGCTTTACCGCAGCAGCAAAACGGATACCCTACACGACACTTGGTTTTTTTCAATATATCGGGCCGAGCTTAATGTTTATATTGGCGGTACTCTTTTACGGGGAAGCCTTTGATGCTGAACGAGCTATAACGTTTGCCTTTATTTGGGGAGCGCTGGTGATGTTTAGCTTTGATTCTTATCGAGATAAAAGAAAGCGCTTAGTGAACTAAGCGGTTTCTTCCCGAAGCTTTCGCCTGATATAAACGCTCATCGGCTTGTTTTATCAGGCTTTCTATGTCCGTAGTCACCTGAGCGGCAAGTCCCATTGAAACAGTAAACGAGATCCGCTGTTCAGTCAGTTCGTTACTACTTTGCTCTAAATATTTCCTGAAGCACTCCAGTCTTTCTTTGCAATGATCAGCCACCGTATCTTTAAAATATATCGCAAACTCTTCGCCGCCTAATCGAGCGACTAAATCATTGGGAAAGTATTGAGCAAACGCTTGGCCAATGGACTCAAGCACCGCATCGCCGCCTTCATGGCCATATTTGTCATTTACTTGCTTAAAATGATCTATATCTATCATAGCGATCAGCCCGTAGAGCTCCTTTTTATGTCTTGCTTTTAGGCTTTTCTTTACGGTATCGAAAAAGTAGCGTCGATTTGGCAAGCTGGTTAGATAGTCTGTATTTGCTTGTCGGCGTATCGTTTGAATATGTTCTAGCATATCGACGTTCTGGCTAAGACGGCAGTAAAACTCTTCAGCGTTAAAGGGTTTTCTGAGGTAGTCATTAGCACCATTTTTCAAAAATCGTGTAGATAAATTTTCGGTTTCAACTCCAGATATACCAATTATCGCTTTATCATCATCAGTGTAGAGTCGCCTAATTTCGATACATAACTCTTCGCCTCGCATATTTGGCATTTCATTGTCGGTAATGATCACTGAAATATCCGGATTGTCTTTTAATACCGCGAGTGCCTCTATGCCATCACAGGCTTCTAGTACCTGATATTTATGGCGAGTGAGGAGTGCTGAGACATAGTGTCTCGACGAAATAGAGTCGTCCACAACCAGTACTCTGACATTTTCATTTCTTGGCAGGCGTTCTAATTGGCGACGTAAATAATGATAGGCTTGTTTATTTTCCTTGGTGATATAGTCGATGATGGGGTATTGCTCAACGATTGAGCGAGTCTGACTTTCAAGGTTACCAGTCATCACTATGGTAGGAATATCAGCTTTAACCGTGCAGGGAATAGCTTCTCCAAGCGGCGCATCAGGTAACACAAAATCTACCACGGCACAAAAATAGTCGTGCTGTGATAATAACACTTTGGCTTCAGCCAAAGATTCTGCAATATCTACATGGTATCCCACAGTGGTTGCAATATGCTTTTGCACCTTCGCAATTGTGGGGGTGTCTTCAATGATTAAGATTTTCCGTAACACAACCTTCGCCAATCATTTCCTGTTTTACTAATTCTTAACCTAACTGCGCTTAATTGCAATGCTTGTGCTAATAAACAGGTAATGACTAAGAACAAAATACGAGAAAGATAGGGGGTGATGAGCTCATCGACATTGAAATGGTATAAATAATAGAAGTGCTCAGACACCAACGACAGAAATAAAATCACTCTGTTGGCGTCTAAGCTTGATAGAATTCAGGCGATTTTGCTTATAGCTCGTCGTCAATATCTACCGGGATCACTACGCTACCATCGTTTTGAACTTTAGAACGTCCAAATAGCGTGTGAAACTTTGTCTTACACGTAGTATGCTTCAAATATTTGGTCCAAGCTTTTTCTACAGCGTTAGTCGGGGGAATTAACCCTTCCATTACCTGAACAAACTGAGATTGGAAACTGTTTTGAGGTTCTTCTGCTTTGCTGTATAAGCTTCTTAATGTGGCACCACAGCGTTCAAGAATTTCGGCTTCTTGTAGCGTGAAGTGACCACTGCGTCCGAATCCTCTAGGGAAGTTGGCGTCATCATAAAAGGCTCTGGGGCTTGCAAATGCATTTTTCAAAGTCGCTAAATTATGATCCATAACTGAGTCCTCTAAGATTATCTGGCTGGAGTATGGACCAAGTTTTATAATTTTTTAAACGAGTAATTTTTATCGTCAGGAAGAAAAATGGACATAGATCTATTAAAAACTTTTGTCGAAGTTGTCAAAACCCGTCACTTCGGTCGAGCGGCAGAAAATTTATACATCACTCAGTCAGCTGTAAGTTTTAGGATCCGCCAGCTTGAGCAAAGTTTAGGGGTGAATCTTTTTATTCGCCAGCGTAACAATATTCAGTTAACTGCGCCAGGTGAAAGGTTGTTACCACACGCCAAAATGATCTTAACTGGGATGCAGCGCGCCAAAGTCGATGTTGCATTGGCAAACAATATGCACAAGCAATTGTCACTGAGTGGCACGGCTAATATTTGGGACGCATTTTTACAATTCGGGATTAACCATATTGTATCCGCTATGCCCGGAGTATCGCTTGTTGCTGAAGTGAAAGCACAGCAAGAAAGCACGCGACTATTATTAGAGCGAACATTGGATCTCGCTGTTCTGTTCGATCCGCCAAAAGTGGATGAATTGGTTGTTAAGCCGATCAGTGATCTTGCTATTATTCCTGTAAGCACTTTTGATAACGCAACAAAGGAAGACTTTTTTGACAACCAGTATGTTTATGTTGATTGGGGAACTGCTTTTTCTCTCTGGCATGCAAAACAGTTTACTGGCGCAACCCCTCCTTATTTTAGAACCAGCACCGGCAGAATAGCACTCGATCTTATTCTTCAGTGTGGTGGCTCTGCATTTGTGCCAGAAGCGCTAGCGCTAGAGTCCATTGAGGCTGGAAGGTTGACTCAAGTTGAAGAAGTCGAAAGTAACTCAAGAGAGATATTTGTAGCATACCACAAAGACAACGACCAATTAGAGCAAATAGAAACCATCGTAAATTTACTGGGGGCGGTGAAGTAATTCTTATAATGAATCTTTTGTGACGTATTTCTTAAGGTTGGGTGTCATTTTATTTTCAGAAATATTTTATGTGTAATATTTTTGTCATTTACCAGTGTCAAACTGCGCGTGTTTTGAAAATACGTGTTGCGATATTGAGGAAATACACATGAAACTAACTAAGACTGCTTTAGCGCTATCATTACTAAGTGCATTCACTTTTCAAGCAAACGCTGAAGTAGATGTTTATGGTAAAGCGAATGTATCGGTACAATCTTCTGACGATGGTGCAGGTTCAGTTACTGAAATTAAAAGTAACGCTTCTCGCTTTGGTTTCAAAGGTTCTGAGAAATTAGACTCTGGTTTAGAAGTTATTTATAAGCTTGAGTTCCAAGTAGATGTCTCTGACGCTGATTCAAAAGGTGATAAAGACAATATTACTGCACGTAATCAGTACGTGGGTTTAAAAGGTAACTTCGGTGAAGTCGTTATCGGCCGTAATGACACTGCATTAAAACAGTCTCAAGGTAAGTTAGACCAGTTCAACGACCTTGAGGGTGACATTAAGGTACTCTTCAAAGGCGAAAATCGCTTAGGTGATTCAATTTCCTACAAGTCGCCAAGCTTTAATGGCTTTAGAGTATTAGGAAGCTTTATTGCTGAAGACAGTGAAGAAGGTGAAAACGGTTTCTCTACTGCGCTAACATACGGCGATGCTGGATTGAAAGAGTCTGCTATCTATGCAGCGATTGCGGCAGATAGCGAAGTAAATGGCAATGACATGGTTCGTTTCACTGTTCAAGGTAAAGTAGCTGACTTCAAACTTGGTGCAATGTACCAGACACAAGAAAAGGTGGATGGAAGTGCAGAGGCCGATGGGTACTTACTAAATGCAGCGTACAAATTGGGCAATACAACCTTAAAAGCACAGTATCAAGTTATTGACTTTGATGCCGGTGACAAAGTTGATGGTGTTTCTGTCGGTGTTGATTACAAGCTTGCTAAAAACGCGAAGGTTTATGGTTTCTACTCAACATTTGATGCAGATAACCAAGTAGAAAAGGATTATCTAGGCTTAGGTATCGAGTATAAGTTTTAATTTATAGACTTTATTCAAGCTTAAAATAGCGAAACACCCGCCTAATGCGGGTGTTTTTGTTTGTTTTATATTCGGGTTGTTTTCTTTTTGCTCGAACAAACGTTTTTTCGCAACTTTCTTAAAAAAAAGGGTTGCACTAAAATCGGATCGCCCTATAATGCGACCCCACTGACACGGGGCGCTACGCTGAAAAGCAAAGCAGCAACGAGTTAGCGTCAAGTAAAGCTTAAGTTCGAAACTTCTTCTAAAGAAATTCAAAATTAAGTGTTGACAAAAAAGTGGGAATGCTTAGAATGCACACCCCTCGAAACAACGAAATGTTTCGAAACGTTCTTTAAAAATATGAAGCAATCATCT